>JAHEIJ010000365.1 GCA_024639445.1 Gammaproteobacteria bacterium | reverse complement strand
CTATGGGGTGGTAATGTGCGTCGGTGGCCTGGGCTTCATTGGCTATCTGGCGGTTGCTTCGGATGTGATGTACAACACCTGGGGCGCCACCTCCGCCAATGTTGCGGTGGGCGTTCTGTCAGCCATCGTCGATAACATTCCGGTAATGTTCGCCGTGCTCACCATGCAACCCGAAATGTCCACCGGCCAATGGCTGCTGGTGACCTTGACCGCCGGTGTAGGTGGCAGCCTGCTTTCCATCGGTTCCGCCGCCGGGGTAGCGTTAATGGGTCAGGCACGAGGGAAATACACCTTCTTCAGCCACCTGAAATGGACTCCCGCCATTGCCCTGGGTTATGCCGCCAGCATCCTGGTACATATGTGGGTCAATAAAGGCATGTTCTGATTACTTACCCTGTCCGGGCTGCTGAATTGCCTTAACATCATCATTGAGACCAACAGAAAGCCGGGCTATCCCGGCTTTTTTATTCCTGACTAAAAAATGCCCCGCCACAAGTGACGGGGCAAATACCGACTAAGGAGGAGTCAATGTCGATAGACTACTTACGCTGTCCTCCTGATAAATGCAGAATCAATGCCAATATATTACTTTATAATACAATCAATGACTTATGATAGTTTGCATGGGTGATATGATAAGTCGAACCTTACCATTTGCACATTTACAGCGCGCAAAATCCAACTTTGGCACCACTTTCGAACGAATTTCCTGTTAAGGTTTTTGTCGGCTAACTCTCAGACGAAAGTCGATGCCGATTCAGCAACCGAAATAAAATTATTGGTTAGTGTTAGCTAAATTAGCAAGCTATGCCAAAATAGATACAGGCGACGATAAATAACAAAAGACTATTGCCATGAATAACGCTTCAGCACCACCACTATTTAAAATATCAACTGGCGGACTTTTATACACTCTGCTGCTACGCACCGGCATCATAGAAGAAGGCAAGTATCATACGCGGCGAACTATTCTTTTTTTTATTGGCATTACCTGGCTCCCCTTATTGATTCTGACTGCTCTGGAAGGCAGCATCTACAAAACAGGCGCAGGGTTTTCCTTTTTCACTGACATTAATCCACATGTCAGGTTTCTGATAGCAGTTCCAATCTTATTACTTGCCGGCCAAATAATTGATCCCCTGGTAGGTGCCGTCGTCCAGCATATAAGTACCTCGGGTATATTACCTGAAAGCAGTCGTGCTAAATTTACCCCTGCACTGGATAACATGACACGTCGCCGTGACTCGATCTGGGCTGATGTCATCATTCTTGTCATTGCGGCCACAATATCCATGTTGGCAAGACCAGGTTATGGTGAAACGGAACTGGAAAAAGTTTCAACCTGGCTATGGACAACGGATGGTAAAAGTCTTTCTATTTCATCTGCTGGCTGGTGGTATTTCCTATTTGCCGCCCCACTCGCGCAAATCGTGCTTTACCGCTGGATATGGCGATTCATTCTCTGGATTGGTTTTCTGTATCACGTATCGAGAACACGACTGGCATTGTTACCCACTCATGGCGATCTAATGGGTGGCCTGGGGATTTTATCAAATGGCCAGTTCGCCTTCGTTACCGTTTTTCTAGCCTTTGGTGCCTTATTATCGGGAGGACTGGCGCATGAAATGCTGGTGGACGGACTCAGTATGAAACAAGCCAACCCGATTATTTACGGGATTGTCGGCGCTCAGCTGATCGCGATCGTTGCCCCGCTTTTATTTTTCACTGTACAACTGTTTAATGCCAAGCGCCTTGCGCGTCGACAATACGGCGCGCTGGGATATCGATTATCAAATGCCTTTGACAAAAAATGGAACCAGGAAGAGGCCTCGATGGAACAGGGTAAGGATATTCTGACCGCTGTTGATCCCTCAGCGCTGGCTGACTACAACGCCGTTTATGAGACAATCAGTAGCATGCATATTTTCCCGATGAAAGTACGGACTATCGCAGTCATGGGCATTATTCTTGCCGTGCCATTCGCGCCCTTGATGCTGATTGAAATGCCACTTGAAGAGATTTTGAGTCGCATACTCAATGCGCTTGCTTGAGTATAACTAACGGGGGCTATTATCTAATACCAGCTAAACTGCCTGATACTATTCCGTCTTGTTGCTGTCGCTATCTGTATCGAGGCACTCATAGTGTTCATGA
>JAHEIJ010000364.1 GCA_024639445.1 Gammaproteobacteria bacterium | reverse complement strand
TAGGGGCCACGGAATGAGCCAGCGTTGCTGGATCAACGGGGTTGAACAACCGGACATCACGGTAGCCGACCGGGGCCTGCAATATGGAGATGGCCTGTTTGAAACCCTGGCTGTGTTTGACGGCCAGTGTCCCCGTTTCCAGGACCATTACCAACGCTTGCGCGCAGGTTGTGATCGACTTGCCCTCCCGCAGCCGGATGAAAAGTTATTGCTCAATGAAGTCGCGCAGGCGGCAAAGGGGCAGGACAAGGCGGTCATCAAGCTGATACTCACTAGTGGTGTCGGCGGTCGCGGTTACGCCAGACCCGCTAAGCCACAGGCGACGCGTATAGTAATGTTGCATGCCTGGCCGGAATATCCCCAAGCGTACTGGCAAAATGGTATCGCGCTGCGGTTGTGTCAGACCTCTCTGGGTTGTAATCCTGCCCTGGCGGGCATCAAGCATCTCAACCGGCTTGAGCAAGTCCTGGCACGCAATGAATGGCAAGGTAAGGACTACGCCGAGGGCTTAATGTGTGACACGGACGGAAATGTGATCGAAGGCACCATGAGTAACGTTTACCTGGTGCGTGACAATACTCTGTACACGCCGAAAACGGATAACTGCGGCGTTGCAGGCGTAACGCGGCGCTGGATATTGGAAAACGCACCCAAATTAAATATTGAAGTCGTCGAAACAGCGATATCCGTCGAGGATATCAAACAGGCCGATGAAGTAATATTAAGCAACAGCCTGATCGGCCTTTGGCCGGTAAAGGCATTTGAGACCTGTAAATTTGAACCCGGCCCGGTATATTGGGCATTATTAAAGTATTTGTTAAAGGATTATCCCGTTGTCGATGTCTAAGCGTATCGTGAAGCTCGGTCTGTTATCAGTAATTGCCGTCGTGTTTGTTGCCGGTTGGTGGTGGCTGAGCCTCAATCAATATCTGGATGAACCCCTGCCACTTGAAGAAAATTACAGTTATGAACTAAAACCCGGCTCCAACTATATCCGGGTGCTGAATGAGTTAAACCAGGCTGGCGTGATCAGTGATTCGCGTTATTTGCGTTGGTATGGCCGGCTGACGGGCAAGGCGCGGCATATCAAGGCCGGTGAATACATCATTCCGGCAGGCATGACCGCGCGTCAACTTGTTGACATGCTGATCAGTGGCAAAGTCCGGCAATATGCCTTGACGCTGGTGGAGGGCTGGAACTTTAGACAAGTCATGGAGGCGGTGCACAGTCACCCTTCACTTGAGCATACGCTGCAGGAAATGAACAATACGGCCATTATGGAACGTCTTGGTCATCCCGGGGAACATCCGGAAGGCCGGTTTCTACCTGATACCTACCACTTCCCCAAGGGCTTGAGTGATGTGGCATTTCTCAAACGTGCCTATGATGCCATGGCAACTGTGTTGGCACAGGAGTGGGAAGTGCGAGCCGTGGGCTTGCCTTTGGAAACATCCTATGAGGCATTGATCCTGGCATCGATTGTGGAGAAAGAGACAGGACTGGCCAGTGAACGCCAGGCGATAGCAGGGGTATTCGTGCGTCGACTGGAAAGACGCATGCGCTTGCAGACGGATCCAACCGTCATCTACGGCATGGGCGAGCGTTACAAAGGTAATATTCGCAAATCCGATCTACAGCAAGATACGCCGTACAATACCTATCGACGCGCCGGTTTACCGCCCACACCCATTGCCATGCCGGGACGGGATGCCATTCATGCGACCCTGCATCCGGATGACAGCAAGAATATTTATTTCGTTGCGCGGGGTGATGGCAGTCATCATTTTTCCGCTACGCTGGAAGAACACAACAACGCGGTGATCAAGTATCAGCTCAAAGGGCGTAAGCGACCTTTTTCATCTTATAATCCGCCAACAAACTAAATGGCATAGTCATCCATGCGAGGACAATTCATCACCGTTGAAGGCAGCGAAGGGGTCGGCAAGAGCAGTAATCTTGCTTTTATCGAAGACTTTCTACGCGATGCCGGTATCAAAATTGTACGCACTCGCGAGCCGGGGGGGACCTCCCTGGGTGAGTCCGTGCGTGAGCTGTTACTGGATGCACGCCAGACTGCCATGTGTGATGACATGGAACTGTTACTGATGTTCTCTGACCGTGCACAACACCTTGCCGAAGTGATACTGCCCGCATTGGAG
>JAHEIJ010000116.1 GCA_024639445.1 Gammaproteobacteria bacterium | reverse complement strand
AGCTTCCGCACCCTTGTCGGTAATGGTATCGGTCAGGCTGATTTCCCGCATTGGTACACGAATGTCGGGGCGGCTGCCTTCAACATAGATTTTACGCGAATTGGGAAACGGCTGGACGGAGGCGTCATTAATACGCGCCGTCTTACTTAAAAATTCTTCAGGAATAGCACTCATGATTGTGGTCCTGTGGTCGTGCAAAGCGGCCAGGAACGCAGGTAGGGTACGGCATGTACCGCAGTCCCTACGCCGGGTTCAGCCGGATCAGGTTCAAAGGGTATTTCTCAGCCCCCAGTTTTTATAATGGGGCACCCCTCGCAGTCAGGTCAAACACGTTACTGGAATGCTCGGTTATTTGCAATAGACCAAATACCAAGCTGTTGAATAGATAAAAACTTTTTATTCATTGGTCGCCTGGTTCGTCGGCCTGTCGCCTTGCCAGTCCAGACTAAACCTCGTACTCTTGAACGTTCCATCCTGGCTACAACCGCAAGAGAAAAACCATGAGTGACATGAACCTGGAAAATGCCCGTTTCAATATGATTGAGCAGCAAATCCGTCCCTGGGAGGTGCTAGATCAACGTGTGCTTGATCTACTGAACAAGCTGCCCCGTGAGGATTTCGTGCCCGAACGGTATCGTAGGCTGGCTTACATGGACACGACCCTCCCGCTTGGTAATGATCAAGTCATGATGCCGCCTCGGGTTGAAGCCCGGATTCTGCAAGCACTGAATATTCAGGCCGACGAAACAGTACTGGAAGTCGGTACCGGCAGTGGATATGTCACCGCGCTCCTGGCCAACCTGGGCGACCATGTGTATAGCGTGGACATTAATGCTGAGATGACGCGCACTGCGGGAGACAAACTGGCAGACTGCGGTATTACCAATGTGACCCTGGAAACCGGCGACGCTGCGCGCGGCTGGGACGCACATGCACCCTATGATGTCATCGTGATCACCGGCTCTTTGCCACTCCTGCCCGTTAGCTTTAAGCAAGCCCTGAACGTTGGCGGACGAATGGTGGCTATTCTAGGTGATTCACCCGTCATGGAGGTGGTGTTAATCACGCGCGAAGGTGAGTCCGAATGGGCGCAGGAAACCCTGTTTGAAACTGATCTGCCAGCCCTTATCAACGCCCCTGAACCCGAGCGCTTTATTCTGTAACAGAATAGCGCGATCTGAATGCGTCGTTTATCAGCGCGGGAATTACAAAGCCACCTGGCGGAATCCCAAACCGAACCGTTGCTTCTGGACGTGCGGGAAGAGTGGGAGTATGAATACTGCCATATTGCCGGGTCGATACTTATCCCCATGGGACGAGTGCCGGCACACCTGGAAGAACTGGACAAGGCACAGGAAATTGTGGTGATCTGTCACCACGGTATTCGCAGTCGTCACATTGGCATGTACCTTGAGCATGCGGGCTTTAGCAACGTAATTAACCTGGAAGGTGGCGTTGAACAGTGGGCGGCTGATGTTGAGCCAACTATGCAACGCTACTGAGAATAATTTTATGCGCAAAATAACGCTGGCCGTTGCCGCAAGCCTGCTTCTCTACCTACCTGCACAGGCCGAGAACCTGCACGAGGTATACAAGACGGCAGCCAATAATGACCCAACCTACCTTGCTGCCTATGCCGACTACCAGGCAGTGCGGGAAAACCGGCAACAGAGCGTCTCGCCTTTATTGCCGAGTGTGAACCTCTCGGCGGATTACAATGACATCAGCCAGGAATTCAGTAACCTCGGCACAACTGACTTTACCGAATACAGTTACAATCTCAATCTGAGCCAGGCTATCTTTCGTTACAACTTTTGGGTGCAACTCAGGCAGGCCAATATCCAGGTGGCGCAGGCGGAAGCCAATTTCAGCAATGCCCGCCAGGCCCTCATTTTGCGGGTCGCGGAACGTTATTTCGAGGTACTGGCTGCCGGCGATAACCTGACCTTCGCCAAATCGGAAAAAGAAGCTATCGGCGAGCAACTCAATCAAACCAAACAACGCTTTGAAGTTGGGCTCACCGCCATCACCGACGTACATGAAGCCCAGGCCCGCTATGACCTGGCCGTCGCCCAGAGCATCGAAGCGGAAAACCTGCTGGCCAATACCAAGGAAAACCTGCGGGAAGTGACCGGTCAGTATTATGAGGACCTGGCAATTTTGGTGGAAGAAAGTCCCCTTGTGGCACCGAAACCCGAGAATATTGAAGCCTGGCTGGAAATCGCCAAGGAACGCAGCCTGTCCCTGATCGCAGCGGAAAAACAAATGCAGATCGCACGCGAGGATGTCAGCCGCAACCGGGCCGGACATTACCCCACGCTGGACCTGGTCGCCAATTACAGTTACACCGATGCCGATGGTGGATTGTTTAGTTCGCTGACTGGTCAAGAAACAGATGATGCCCGTGTTGGCCTGCAATTTAACCTGCCAATTTATGAGGGCGGCCTCATCAGTTCCCAGACACGGGAATCGGCCCATCGTTATCAACAATCCAGGGACCTGTATGAACAGCAACGCCGCGCTACCGAACGTGAAACCCGCAGTTCCTATCTGAATGTCCTCGCTAACATAAGTTCGGTTCGCGCTTTCCGGCAGGCCGTCACCTCCAGTAGTACGGCACTGGAAGCGACCGAAGCCGGTTACGAAGTCGGTACCCGAACTGCAGTGGATGTACTCAATTCTCGCCGCGAGCTGTATCGATCGGTACGTGACTATGCCCGTTCACGTTATACCTACATTCTGGAAACCCTGCGACTAAAAGCCGCGGTGGGCACCCTTACTGAGCAGGATGTGGCCGCAATCAACAACTGGTTGAAATAGGTATGACTGCTCTTTCACTCTGCGAAGCGACTCACAGCCAGCTGGTCGTGATCGATATTCAGGAACGACTTGTTGCGGCGATGCCGAGTAAACCGCGTCAACTAACTCTACGCAACGCCGAACGACTGGCGCAAGCAGCAAAGACTTTACAAGTCCCCATCACTCACACCGAGCAATACCCCAAGGGACTTGGCGCAACGGATAAAAAACTACGCTCCCACTTGCCTGATACCCCTGCAGTAGAAAAGACCTGCTTTTCCTGTTTTGCGGCGGACGGTTTTATTCACACGCTGGCATCGCATCAACGTCAGCAGATCATTCTTTGCGGGATGGAATCACATGTATGCGTACTACAGACCGCTATCGAACTGCAACAGGCTGGCTATCAGGTGTTTGTGGTGGAAGATGCCGTGTGTTCACGACACAAGCAACATCATCAAAATGCGCTTGCCCGTTTGTGCCAGAGCGGGATAATCATTAGCAACGTCGAATCAGTTATATTTGAATGGTTGCGTGACGCCAGTCACCCGGACTTTAAAGCTTTATCGCGCTTGCTGCGCTGATTTGGTATCGCGCTTGAGGTATCATTAGCGCAGATTCAACAACGCATCTCTTCATGCCACAAACTCACAAACCAACCTTTCTGGTAAAAAACTTTCTCGCGCCAAAATATTGGTTTACCTGGTTAGGACTGGGTATTTTGCGGTTGAGTACCTACCTGCCGTATGCCTGGATCTTAAGTCTGGGTCGTGGTCTTGGCTGGCTGGGCTTCTATTTATTACCCGAGCGCCGACGCATCACGCGAACCAATATTGGGCTTGCTTTTCCCAAGCTAGAGGAAAAGACCCGGCAAAAACTGGTACGACAAAATTTCTGTTTCGCTACACAAGCGGTATTTGAATCCGCGCTGGCATGGTGGGCATCCGAACAAAGACTGAAATCACTGGTACGGGTTGAAGGACTCGAGCATGTTGATGCGGCCCTGGAGAAAGGAAAGGGTGTGATTTTACTCGGTGGTCATTACACCACCCTGGAAATGGGAGGCCGTCTTATTGCGTTATATATCAATGGATATGGCACGTATAAACGGGCGCATAATCCGCTGTTTGAGGCTGTCATGGCAGGTAATCGACAACGTTATTTTGCCGGTTTGATCCGCAGTACCGATATGCGCCGCATTCTGCGTCGGCTAAAAGATAACAAGGTAATCTGGTATGCCCCCGATCAGGATTTCGGCATCCAGCATTCAGTTTTCGCTCCATTTATGGGCGTGCCAACCGCGACATTGACCATTACCGCACGACTGGCAGAACGTTCAGGCTCGCTGGTACTACCATTTTATTCAGAGCAACTGGCTGATAACAAAGGCTATGCATTACGTATTGCCCCACCGTTACAAAATTATCCTACAGATAACGACATCGCTGATGCCACAGCCGTGAATCAGGCTATTGAAGACCAGGTCCAGCGTGCACCAGCACAGTACCTATGGGGCCACCGCCGCTTCAAGACCCGGCCGCACGGTGAACCGTTATTCTACAAGCCTCGCCGTGACTCCAGCCTTCAAAAATACAGCCTGTTGCTGGGTCTAGTAACTGTGCCGGCGATTTTTTATACGGTCTGGCAGGCCTGGCGATATAAGGACAGATATCATCTAACCGAACGTCTGGGTATCGCAAATTACACCGGAGGACCAGTTGATATCTGGCTGCATGCCGCCTCCGTTGGTGAAGTCAATGCCGTAATCCCCTTGGTGGAACTGATCACCCAAAGGCACCCCCACTTATCAATACTTTTCACTGCAAACACCCCCACGGGCGGCATGACCGCGCGCAACAAGTTACCGGCCAACGTGATTTTTCACTATCTGCCTATCGACTGGCAATTTGCGGTTGAGCGTTTTACAGCACAGGTTAAACCACGAGCTGTACTGATTACCGAAACCGAGGTTTGGCCCAATCTTTATTTGCATTGTTTTCATAAAGGTATCCCTCTTACCATTATTAATGGACGCCTTGCGGATAACATCCTGTCAAAAGCAGCCTGGATAAAACGGGTCTATTGCCGGGCACTGGAAGAAGTCTACTGGATCCTGGCGCGCTCTAAACAGGATCGTGACAACTTTCTCTCTATTGGCGCCAAAGAACAATACATGAAGGTGATCGGCAATATTAAATTTGCGGCTAGCGGCCAGAGCAAGGTTGAACCATTTACCACTAACCGTCCCTATGTATTGGCCGCTTCGACCCGTGATGATGAAGAGCAGTTGATCGCGGAATGTTGGAAGCAGCTTGCACCGGAAGAACATTTACTTATTATTGTTCCACGGCATCCAAAACGACTTCCTCATATCCTGCGAGATTTGAAAGCGCTTGATTTGACTTTGGCAATTCGCAGTCGGAGTGAAACAATCACAGACGAAACACAGATTTATCTTGCCGACACGTTTGGCGAACTCAATCAGTTTATCAGTGGTAGTCAGTTTGTCATTATGGGTGGTTCACTCGAACCTTTTGGTGGTCAGAATATTCTAGAGGTGGGCCGCGCAGGTAAAGCTGTCATTTTCGGACCCCATATGGACAACTTTAGCCATGAAGCCGCGCTGTTCCTGCAGCATGATGCTGGACTGCAAGTAAAAACCAATGCCGATCTCAGTGCCGCTATCGCCAGACTATTAACTGAACCAGAACGCGCTAACGCCCTGGGAGTGCAAGGCTTGGCCCTGATGGCAGAATACGGGGATATGGCCAAGCGATATCTGACGGAACTTGAAACACTATTACCCGTTTTTCAGTCCAACATTTCCACCGAGTAACCTTCAAGTAGCACCTGCCAATCGGACACCGTAAAATAAAAACTATTTGAACGACTATGTAGTTTCAGCAATGAACGTTTCAGGCGTTGCAAATTGGCTTGATGCCAATGACGCGCGGGTCGGCGCAGCTGGCTTCGATCAAAATCAATCAGAAAAATCTGTTTAGTGTCATCTAGTAATACATTATTGGCATTGAGATCCGCATGCCAGACGCCGTGGCAATGAAAACGCCGAATCATTTTTCCCAGTTCATGCCAGGTATCTTCTGACAGGGAATGTTGCTCCAGTTCCTCGGCCAGAGTGGCGGCGTGAGGAATGCGCCGGGTCATAATATCGGCGCTATATAGCATTCCATGTTGCAAAACCTGCACCGCAATCGGCAGCGGCACCGGCAAACCCATTTCCTGCATTCGTGCCAACAAATGCCACTCTCGCCAGGCCCGTGTTCGCTGCAGGCCTGTCCAGACGTATTGATCGAGTGATACTTGAGCAATCATGCCACCCCGCCGGTAATGTCGCAGGACGTAGTCTTTATCTGCATATTGAATAAAAAAGGTAGTGCCACGCCCTTCCGCAAAACCCATAATGGCATCCTGTGAAGCCCAGAATTCGGCATCAAAACCAAGCAACTCGGGATTTTCAATACAGTCCGCATCGTATAGGATGTAACGATTATCATTTTTAACTTCAACTGCTTTCATTAATGGCCTTACCCTTAACTTCACCGCCTACTAGTCTTTGCATCCTGCGCATGTCCGCCGTTGGTGACATCTGTCATGCCTTGCCAATTGTACGTACCCTGCAGCAAGTCTGGCCAGACACCAAACTCACCTGGATTATCGGCAAACTCGAACATAGCCTTGTTGGTGATATCCCCGATATTGAGTTTATCATCTTTGACAAGGCAAAGGGATTTAATGCCTATCGTGAGTTACACCAACAAATGAAGAGCCGGCATTTTGATGTCCTGCTACACATGCAAATGTCTTTACGCGCCAGTCTGGCAAGCATGCTGGTGCCGGCACAGATTCGTCTGGGTTTTGATAAACAACGTGCCAATGACCTTCAGTGGTTATTTACCAATGCACGTATCACCCACATGCCAAAACAGCATGTGGTGGATAGCTTCTTTGGCTTCCTCGAGGCGCTGGGAATTAATCAAAGAGCGTTGGAGTGGAACATCCCGATTCCTGTTTCAGCAATAAACAAGGTAGATAGTCTTCTTCCCCAGGAACCATTCATGCTAATCAGCCCCTGTTCCAGCATGGCCTATCGGAACTGGAATGTAGCAGGTTATGCCGCCATCGCCGATTATGCGCTT
>JAHEIJ010000363.1 GCA_024639445.1 Gammaproteobacteria bacterium | reverse complement strand
TCGGAGGCGGAATCCGTAGTGAGGATACCGTGCAGACATATCTGGATGCCGGCGTGGAGTATGTGATCATTGGTACCAAGGCGGTGAGTGCGCCGCATTTTGTCAACGACCTGTGCCTGGAGTTTCCCAGCCATATCATTGTCGGCCTGGATGCCAAAGACGGCAAGGTGGCCGTTGATGGTTGGTCGAAACTGTCACGTCACGATGTCATTGATATGGCACAACACTTCGAGCAGGATGGGGTGGAAGCCATTGTCTACACCGATATCGGGCGTGACGGCATGATGACCGGCGTCAATGTAGAGTCCACCGTGAAACTGGCGCAAGCAATCACCATTCCGGTCATTGCCTCCGGCGGCATCACCAACATGGACGATATACGCGCCCTGTGTGAGGTTGCGGAAGAAGGCATCATGGGTGCCATCACTGGCCGGGCCATATATGAAGGAACGCTGGATTTTGCCGAAGGCCAAAGGCTCGCTGATCAGCTCGCCGGAGCAAGTGACAAGTGACAAGTGACGAGGAAACAAAAATGATTACCGTGATTACCAATACAGAAGTTAGAAAGAACGCATTTACTCGTCCCTCGGCAATTGCTCCATGCATTGCTCTCGGTCTTCGTTCCAGACACGACTCTACCTCGTCCTTCCCTGGACTCGTACCTCCTGCATCCCTGCAGTCGTCGTCCCTCGAAACTTGGAACTAATATATGGGACTGGCAAAACGCATTATTCCCTGTCTTGATGTTGATAACGGACGTGTAGTGAAAGGCGTGCAGTTCGTGGATATTCGGGATGCGGGGGATCCGGTGGAGATTGCCCGTCGCTATGACGAGCAGGGTGCGGATGAACTGACCTTCCTGGATATCACCGCCAGTCATGAGGACCGTGAAACCATGGTCCACGTGGTGGAAGAAGTGGCCGGGCAGGTGTTTATTCCGCTGACGGTGGGTGGCGGGATTCGTAAGGTCGAGGATATTCGCCGAATGTTGAACGCGGGGGCGGACAAGGTGGCGATCAATACCGCCGCGGTGCATAACCCCGAGTTCGTCAAGGAAGCTGCCGAGAAATTCGGTTCCCAATGTATCGTGGTGGCGATTGACGCCAAACAGGTGAACGATAAACCCAAGCGCTGGGAAATCTTTACCCACGGTGGGCGCAAGCCAACCGGGATCGATGCCATTGAGTGGGCCGAGAAAATGGTGGCCTATGGTGCCGGCGAAATTTTACTGACCAGTATGGACCGGGATGGCACCAAAATAGGTTTTGATCTGGATTTAACCCACGCCATCAGTGAAGCGGTGAGTGTACCGGTCATTGCTTCCGGGGGTGTCGGCGAGCTCGAACACCTGGTAGAAGGGGTTAAACAAGGCCGGGCTGACGCCGTCCTGGCGGCCAGCATTTTCCACTTCGGTGAATATACGATCGAAGAGGCCAAGCGCCGCATGGCATCCAAAGGGATAGAAGTGCGGCTGTAACAACCAACTTCATTCCATATGGTAAGGGCATGACGACTAACTGGCTTGATGAAATCAAATGGACCGCAGACGGGCTCGTGCCGGTCATTGCTCAGGAGTCCGGCACCGGTAAGGTGCTGATGTTAGCCTGGATGAACCGTGAAGCCCTGACATTAACCGTAGAGGAAGGACGGGCGATTTACTGGTCGCGCTCGCGTAACAAACTCTGGCGTAAGGGTGAAGAGTCGGGCCATGTCCAGCTGCTGAAGGATATCCGGCTTGATTGTGATAACGATGTTATCCTGCTCGAAGTGGAACAACTGGGCGGCATTGCCTGCCATACGGGTCGGCACAACTGTTTCTACCAACAGCTGCAAGATGAGGCATGGGTTGCGGTGGAACCGGTTATCAAGGATCCGAACAAGATATATCAGAAATAAATGGCGAAGTGAAAGCCGCATAATTTACTGACCATGAGTGACATACTAATAGAATTGGCCCGGGTTCTGGAGGAACGCAAAAATGCGAACCCCGAAGATTCCTATGTGGCCAAATTGTATGACAAGGGCCTGGACGCCATTTTGAAAAAGATCGGCGAGGAAGCCACCGAGTCCGTGATGGCCGCCAAGGAAGGGGATAAAGATCAGATCGTGTATGAGATTGCGGACCTGTGGTTTCATACCCTGGTGCTGTTGGCCCAGCAGGGGCTGGGGCCGAG
>JAHEIJ010000115.1 GCA_024639445.1 Gammaproteobacteria bacterium | reverse complement strand
GCTGTGCATGGGTCGCGTTCGGCAGGATGAAGCGTTTCAGCACGTCACGGGTCAGCATGCCGCCGGCGGTGGACATGTAGGCCGCGCCGGTGGACTGCATGGCGGCCAGGGCACACACTGATAACAGCCCAACCAACCACGGTGCGGCATCCGCCATCAGGTTGATTAACTGCGGCACCAGCATACCCTGCTTACCAGCGGACTCCATCAGGTCCTTACCACCTAAGCCGGCACCCATGACGTTATTGACCATATCCGGGTGGGCCGCCATGAAGGCCGTATCCGCGCCCAGGAAGTGAGCCCCCAATCCCTGAAAGGCGGTAAACACCATCAGGATAAAGCCAATCCCGAAAGACGAAGCCCACACCTGTTGTGGTGCGAACGGTTTCGGATTGTGATTGGAAAACGCCCACATGGAGAAGGCCGGGGCAGACTGAATACCCATCAGGGCGAACATATAGGTCAGGATCATCATGCCCGTCCAGGCACCACCCACCGGGTTTTCAACCCCGAGTCCGGCGACGAATTGAATCACGCCCGGAATGGCAATGTAGTGACTGTAACCCGCAACGACACCAATGCCATCGGCGGTTTTCTTGGGATCATGTTGTGCCAGCGTACCCAACAGGTCCGCCCAGCTCTTGCCTTCCGGCAGCAGGTTATAGGCAATGATGCCGATGGCGACGATACCCAGAGCCAGCAGGACTGCCTGCACGGTGTCGACATAGGCCACCGCACGCAGACCACCTGATGCCACATAGATCAGCACAACCAGGGATAACATCCACATACCGGTATTAACACCGAGTAGGCCGTCGGTCAGTACGTTGAACAGGAAGCCGGAAGCGCGTAACTGCACGCCCAGATAGGGGACGGAAAAGATCAAGGCGACCAGTACGACCAGCAGGCGAATGGTATCCGACTTGAAGTAAGCGGCCAACATTTCACCGGGGGTGACAAAGCCGAAGCGTTTGCCCAGAATCCATTGCCGTTTTAGAAAAATGACACCGGTGAAGGGAATCGTAATGGCATAGAACGATGCATAGGCATACTGAAAGCCATCACGATACAGCAGGCCGGGATGGCCCATAAAAGTCCAGCCTGAAAATGACGTCGCTGTTGCGGCCAACACGAAAACCCACAGCGAAATGCTGCGTCCGGCAAGAAAATAGTCGGTAGCGGTTTTTGATGATATTGCACCCTTGATACCCCAGAAGATGCAATAGCCCCAATACAACGCGACGAATATGAACAACCAAACAATCTTTGCATCCATATTTCGCAACCTCTCTTGTTGTTATAGTCGTGGCGGGTGAAGAACTCCCCTGAATACGACACTCTAAATTACTTTGGGAAAGATAATCGGGACTTATCATTAAACAAATTTGGTGCAATGACAACATTAATGCACCAAAAAGATTAATAAGAGTTTCTATTAGAATATTAAGAAAGTCTTATTAATAATTTCAGCCAAGCACACATCGGGCCATATGGTATTGCTTACACTTAATTTAAATAATTGATTAATTAGCGCGGGATTAGATCAACACAAACAATATAACTGAGTTGCTTGATACGTTATATGAAATGAATCATCAATGCAGTTGATGTTGTTGTCAGTGATAAACGTGATATCGCAGCATACTATTAGGGCATCATGCTGAGGCTAAGCATGAATTTATAATTAAAATCTAGACGATGCAGGCATGTGCTGCCGCAACAATGAGACGTTAATCGACGTTTTCAAATAACACACTGCATACATCAAGTTAGTATGTTTTTATCACAATCACTCTGAGGCTTGAGAGTGGAATAACTTTTGCCACCAGCGACGCCGATTTCCAGGGGGCGGTAGTGCTGATTCAAGGTCTATGGGTTTTTCAATGGACAGGATCCATCCGGGCAGGGGCGGGTTATCACTGAAGCCGCAAACAACGCCGAGATTATTGGGATCATATATTTTGATGAATGTCGGGGCCTGGCGATTATCAACGTAAACGATGCCACAGTAGTCTTCTGCATGTTCCGATCGTAGTAGCTTGTCGATCTCACTAATAAAATTATTTAGTTGCTCATGATTACCGGGTTGTTCCGGCGGTGTTTCACCAATCGCGTAGATATACCATTGCTTTTCTGTTTGCTGTTGCAGGGATTCCCAAAGTTCATCTAATTGCGGCCATCTCAGGATGCCGGAAAAGGCACCGCGATAATTATTAATGAATGGGCTCGATTCTGTCATCGTCCTGTCCGGTTTATAGATTGAGTATGCAAGTAAAAAAATATAGCGTTTTACGATTCTTCACGGGCATCGGGTTTCACGCTGATCGCAACGGTGCGAGGTACCATGCTGAACTGCCATTGCGGGATCGCCCAGTTCCAGAATTCTTCCAGGTTGCTATCACGTAAGGCTGGCGGTGGTTGTTGCCCCAGGAATTCCAGCACCTGCCAAAGATTCTGAACTGCCTGCTTGTCATTTAAGGCCGGAGCCAGGGTTTGTTTGCTGAGTTTATGTCCCGTTGTTGGATCAATGGCCACCGGTAAATGCGCGTATTGCGGTGGCGTGAATCCCAAAAGTTGTTGCACGAAGATCTGACGCGGGGTGGAATCCAACAGATCACTACCACGGACGACTTCAGTCATGCCTTGTTCGACGTCGTCAAGTGCGACCGCCAATTGATAGGAATACAATCCATCCGCGCGTCGCAGGACGAAATCACCGCTTTCTTCGGCCAGGTCTATGTGGTGGCCACCCTGAATCATATCCTTAAACTGAATAACGCTATCGCGGGTATCAATCCGCAGGGCGTGAGGTCCATATTGCGGTTTAGGCTTACCTCGACAGGTGCCGGGATAAATCAACGGGCCAGTGGTTTGCCCGACGGTATTGGCAATTTGCTGACGACTGCAACTGCAGGCGTAGAGTCGTCCGTTGTGTTGAATTTCAGCCAGTGCATCAGCGTAGCGCGTTTGTCGTGCCTGCTGGTATTGCGTTTCACCGTCCCAGTTGAGCCCGTGGGCTTCCAGACTGTATAGAATGGCGTCGATCGCGCCCTCAGCCTCTCGTGGGGGATCGATATTCTCGATCCGCAGCCACCATTCACCATTTTGGGAACGGGCCTGCAGATAACTACCCACAGCAGCGATGAGCGATCCGAAGTGCAGTGGTCCTGTTGGCGAGGGGGCAAAGCGGCCGCGATAGGCAACGGGTTGTGACATGCTGACTTAATCGTACCAGCGAGTGAAATTTTCAACGGGCTCTCGTTCAAGTCGGTATTGATTGACGGCGGCTTCGGGGTCCGCGTAACCCAGCGACATACCGCAGAGGACTAACTTGTCAGAGGGCATCCCCAATATCCGCCGTACGATGTCGGGGTATTCCGCCAGCGAAGCCTGGGGACAGGTTTCAAGGCCCAGGTGACGGGCGGCGAGCATAATATTTTGCATAAACATGCCCATATCCAACCAGGAGCCGGTCTGCATATCTTTGTCGATAAAAAATAACAGGCCCACGGGCGCATCGAAAAAGCGGTAATTTCGGTACCAGGCCGTAAGGCGCTTGTCCTTGTCATCCCGTCCAATACCCTGCGCTCGATACAGTGCCAGGCCACAGTCTTTGCGGCGAGTGGTGTAGGGTGTTCGCCATTCACTCGGGTAGTAGGGATAATCCGGATTTTCCGGGGTCTTGTTTTCCCGGGCCGCAATAATGGCATCGCCGAGATTTCTCTTGGTATCGCCCTGGACTACCGCTACCTGCCAGGGCTGACTATTGACGCCGGAGGGTGCCCAGCGGGCGGCGGTCAGAATCCGGGTTATCGTTTCTGGCTCGACCGGTTTATCGAGAAATGCGCGCACGCAATGGCGTCCCTCAATGGCTTCAATGATGTCCATGAATCCCGTCCACCTGCTGGTTGTTGTGAAGAAAATGCATCGAATTTGGCCGATCCTATATATATACAGCTCTGGTGCAAGGGATCAGACCGATTAACAGGAGAAAATGTTGCAGGCGCCAACTCTGGTTATGGTGCGAGGAAATTAAAAAGGAGGCTGAAAGCCTCCTTTTTGATACTCAGGTCAGGCCCGGGTTTTTTCCCGGATTTCATCCAGGCTCTTGCAATCGATGCACAGGTTGGCGGTGGGTCGCGCTTCAAGACGACGTATACCGATTTCCACACCACATTGCTCGCAGTAGCCGTATTCACCCGAATCGATATCACTGAGCGATTCCTCAATTTTCTTGATTAGCTTGCGTTCCCGATCCCGGGTACGCAGCTCCATGGCGAACTCAGATTCCTGGGTGGCACGATCGTTCGGGTCCGGAAAATTCGCTGCTTCGTCCTGCATGTGATGTACAGTACGATCGACTTCTTCCATCAGTTCCTGTTTCCAACGGCCCAGGATATCGCGAAAGTGAGTCTCCTGGGCTTCATTCATATATTCCTCACCCTTACTCAGTTTATAAGGGGTGTAGGATTTGAATTCCTGGCTGCTCGAAGATTTACGTGTTGCCGTAGGTTTCTTTTTGGCCGCCGTTTTCTTTGCCGAGGCTTTCTTAGCGACGGTCTTTTTCTTGGCCGGGGCTTTCTTCTTAGCTACGGTCTTTTTCTTGGCCGGGGCTTTCTTCTTAGCTACGGTCTTTTTCTTGGTCGGAGTCTTCTTGGCGACGGTCTTTTTCTTGGCCGTGGTTTTCTTTTTCGACGCCTTTTTCTTGGCAACGGGTTTCTTCTTGGCAGGCATTAAATCATTCCTTGGTAAAAACAACGCGCTTTAATACCAGAATCCTACAAAGGACGCAATAAATTGGCTGTTTTTTTAATCTGCCGAATCTGTTCAATATGAGATGATGTGAATCTAAGTTGCTGATTATAAATGACTAAATGCATAGAAGCGCAGGGAACGGCCTTGAAAACGAGTCTTGCCAGTGGCGCTCGCTAAAAGCCATAGGCAAGAGCCTCGGGCTGAGGTAATCTCGCCTTTTTCAAAATTTATGAGGTATGGAAGTTTTATGGGTGCTCACAATTTACAGGCATTGTTGTTTGATGTGGATGGTACGCTGGCTGACACAGAACGGGATGGTCATCGCGTTGCGTTCAACCTGGCTTTTCGCGATGCCGGGCTAGACTGGGAGTGGGATGCCGAATTGTACGGAAAATTACTGGCGGTGACAGGGGGAAAGGAGCGGATCCGTTTCTATCTGGAAAATTACAATCGGGATTTCGAGCCCCCTGACGACCTTGATGCCTTCATCGCTGCTCTACACCAGGCAAAGACAGCTCATTACACGGCATTATTAGCTAAAGGCAGGATTCCGTTACGATCCGGCGTTGAACGGCTGATACAAGAGGCCCGTGCAGTCGGATTACGTTTGGCCATTGCCACCACCACCACACCGGCTAATGTGGAAGCGTTACTGGTGCATACCCTGGGAGCAGAGTCGCTGGACTGGTTTGAGGTGATTGCTGCCGGCGACATCGTGCCTGCCAAGAAACCGGCACCCGACATCTACGATTACGCCCTGAAAAAATTGGGGCTGGACTCTTCGGAATGCCTCGCCTTTGAGGATTCCATCAACGGCATTCGCTCATCCCGTGGTGCCAACCTGACGACCATCATCACGATCAATGATTACACCCGGGATGATGATTTCAGCGAGGCTGCCCTGGTGCTGGACCAATTTGGTGAGCCCGATGCGCCGTGTCAGGTACTGGGCGGCAAGGCGGCCGTGTTTAACGGGACGGCATTTCTGAATGTAGATGTCCTGCAGCGCATACACGCCGGAGTCTGAGATGCCCAAATTTCCGCGCGCAGATCGCATGCAGGACATCCAGCCCTTTCGGGTCATGGAACTTTTGTCCCAGGCGCGTCAATTGGAAGCGGAAGGGCGCGATATTGTGCATATGGAAATCGGTGAACCTGATTTCCCCAGTCCGGAGCCTGTTATTCGAGCGGTAAATAACGCCATTGCCGGCGGTGATGTGCATTACACCCCGGCAACGGGCATGCTGGTCCTGCGCGAGGCGATAGCCGGTTTCTATTTGAAGCGCTATGGGGTACTGGTGGATCCTGGACGTATCGTGGTGACACCGGGCGCCTCCGGTGCCTTGCTACTTGTCTTGGGTAGCCTTCTCAATCCCGGCCAGACGGTACTGATGGCGGATCCCGGTTATCCCTGTAACCGTAATTTTGTGCGTTTCCTGGAAGGACGGAGTCGTTCCATACCGGTCACAGCGGACAGCGGCTATCAGCTGACAGCTGACCAGGTTGAAGCAAACTGGGACGAAACCACCACGGCAGTACTGCTGGCGTCCCCAAGCAATCCAACCGGGACCCTGGTCCCGCCAGATGCAATGCAGGCCATCAGCCACATCGTGCAGCAGCGCGGTGGACGCCTGCTGGTCGACGAGATTTATCATGGGCTGGTCTACGACAGTCAGGCCGAGACGATCCTGGGCCTGAATGATGAAGCCTTCGTTATTAACAGTTTTTCCAAGTACTTTGGCCTTACCGGCTGGCGAATTGGCTGGCTGGTGGCGCCTGAAGCCGCAATCCCGGATCTCGACAAGCTGGCCCAGAATCTGTTTCTGGCCGCACCGACACCGGCGCAGCATGCGGCCCTGGCGGCCTTGAGTCCTGAAACCCAGGGCATCCTCGAACAACGGCGCGAGGCTTTTCGGCAACGGCGGGATTATTTATTACCGGCGTTGCGTGAATTGGGGTTTGATATTCCAGTTACGCCCCAGGGCGCGTTTTATCTTTATGCCAATTGTGAGCGCTTTACGGATAGCAGCCTGGAATTTGCCGAAGCCTTGCTGGAAGAGGCCGGGGTGGCGGTGACGCCGGGCCTGGATTTCGGTAGCAATCAGCCGGAAAAACACCTGCGTTTTGCCTACACCACCTCCATGGAACGCCTGGAAGAAGGGATTCGGCGTTTACGTCAGTTCATTAATAAGACCTAGTCGCAGGTAAGTCGTGGTTTATTACCCACGACGGTGATTCACGAGTTCGATAGCTTATCG
>JAHEIJ010000114.1 GCA_024639445.1 Gammaproteobacteria bacterium | reverse complement strand
TATAGGAAGGTTTTTTGGCCGGCAGGAGTTTCTCTATCAAGTGCGCAAAGCGTCCCGTGAATGGCAATATGACCATTACTCCAAGCGTGTTATAGCTGGTATGAAAGGCCACTAAAGCAATTTCCGCATTTGAACTTAGTGCACCGGGAGACAGATATTCCCATAACACGGTGTAAGGTGTAATGAGAATTAATGCGCCACAAGCGGTAAACAGGTTAAAGATAACATGTGACAATCCGGTGCGCCGTGCGGCAACTGACCCGCCAATTGCCGCTATGGCAGCCGTCACTGTTGTTCCAACATCCATGCCAATAACAAGTGCGGCCGCTTGTTCAAAGTTAATCGCACCGGCGAACAGCGCCGTCAAAGCGGCCGCCACGCCGGCACTCGACGATTGGGTGATTATCGTAATTAAAATTCCAACGGCGACCAGTTGCAATCTGCCAACCAGCGTGTCAGGAGGAAGGGATTCCGGCCTAATGATATCCGTTAAACCCCCCATGCCCTGTTGCATCAATGTGATACCAACAAAAATCAGTCCAAAGCCGGCCAGCGCATAACCCGCATTTGCCCCCCGACCTCTGCCAAACAAACGCAGGATAGTGCCAACTAATATTACAGGTAATATCACCGTGCCCAGATTGAGCTTGAATCCCAGTAAGGCCACCAGCCAACCTGTGATGGTAGTTCCGATATTTGCACCAAAGATGATCCCCAGCGACGCTGAAAAAGTGATCAGCCCGGCTCCAACAAAGCCGACTGCTGCGACTGTCGTCGCACTGGAAGATTGCAGGATCGCCGTACTCACGGCACCGGTCACTGCACCGGATAACGGACTGCGAGTAAAGCGCATCAATGCCACCCGGATAGCGCTGCCCGCAAGCGCACGCAAGCCATCAGTCATGACAATCATGCCTAACAGGAACAGGCCCAGGCCGCCGCTCGCCTGCATAATGGTAACTAGATTATCGATTAACTACTCCCAGGTGCACTACTCTTGATCAGTGATAAACTAATGTTTTGTATGATTTTCACTAAGCAAACTACTTGGCTTGCTCGTCTGTATTTTGTATTGCCTTTTCCAGCTTGCTGATTTGTTTTTTCATATCCGTCAGTTTCGTTAGCAAGGCTGCATTCTTGAAATACTGGCGCACCGGTTGCAAGGGGTGCCCGGCATACATCCCCGGTTTATCAACATCGCTGATCACTCCCGCCCGCTGCACCAACACCACATCATCGGCAATCTTCACATGATCTGATATGGCAGCCTGGCCACTGATCAGCACCCGCTTACCGATGTAACAGGAACCGGCAATACCCGTTTGCGCCACAATAATGACATCTTCATCGATTTCCGTGTTGTGGGCGATATGACACAGTGTGTCCGTCTTCACTCCGGACCGGATCCGTGTTTCATCATAAGTCGCACGATCAACCGTATTATTGGCACCAAGTACCACATCATCCTCGATGACCACTCTGCCTAATTGGGGGATGCGGTAACTCTTGCGCTTTTCATCCTGGGCAAAACCAAATCCCTCCATACCAATGACGCAGCCTGATTTTATGATACAACGCTTGCCAACTTCACAGTTGTACCCAATCACAACATTAGGATGGATCACAGTTTCATCACCAACTAGCGCGCCTTCCTCAATAACCGCATTTGCCATCACGACCGCACGCTTGCCGATATGCACATTACGACCCAGCATCGCTCCGGGTCCAATCACAGAATCTGCGGGAACTTTTACCGTTTCATGAATTACCGCAGCGGGATGGATTTGCGGCCACTCCGTATTATACAGATCACGATCCATATAAGCCTGTCGCAGCAGGGCCTGCGCCAGGCGAACATTTGAACTGATAAAGACTATACTTTCGCCCAAGTCTTTAAGGAGTTCCGCCAGTTCCTTAGTCGTAACGATAGCAGCCGGTTTGGCAGCCATAACCGTATCGACCAGTTCAGCTTTTTCCACAAAAACCATATCCCCGGGCCCACAACGCTCTACCGGCGCAATACCTGTAATCAGTACGTCTGCGCCCGTCATCGAATCCAGAATATTGCGTTGCTTGAAATCCACGAGTATTTGCGAGGCTTTAATTTTCATAATCCATTCACCATGTGATTAGGTTTAATAAATTGATATGCCGCCAGATCAGCACGGCATGCTTCCAAATTCAATGCGCTCATACATAAAGGCGAATAATAACAACAGGTGCATCAACCCGTATCCACAAAATCGTTATTATGCGAAAATTCCCGCATGAAATATTCAGGCAATATCCAGAAGCTCGTCACAACACTGGAACAACCCGTCCAGTACCAGCTTCCCATCGGAAACAATATGGTACCGATGAATGACCTCATCGGCAGTCAGATTACACTGACTTACTCAGGCGAGATTAACTGCATTGCCTGTGGACGCAAATCCAGCAAGAGTTTCAGCCAGGGATTTTGTTATCCCTGTTTTCAGTCTCTGGCGCAATGCGATAGCTGCATTATTAAACCGGAACAATGCCATTATTTCGAGGGGACCTGTCGCGAACCGGCATGGGGCGTGCAGCACTGCCTGCAAGACCATTATGTCTACCTGGCCAACTCATCGGGTACCAAGGTGGGAATTACCCGCGGCACCCAACTACCTACCCGTTGGATGGATCAGGGTGCCAGCCAGGCACTACCCATATTTCGAGTCAAAAACCGCCTGCTCTCCGGGCTGGTGGAAGTTGCCTTCAAACAGCATGTTGCCGACAAAACACACTGGCAGCGCATGCTCAAGGGTATACCTGAAGTCGTGGATCTTGCGGCAAAAAGGGATAAACTGTTTGCCGCCTGTGCCGACGAGATTGCAGCAATTCTTAAACAGCACGATAGCGACGCCATTATCCCATTGACTGATGAGCCCATCGTGAACATTGACTATCCCGTGGACGAGTATCCCCTCAAGGTGAAATCTTATAATTTTGACAAAACTCCAGAAATTTCCGGTATCCTGATGGGTATAAAGGGCCAATACCTCATTTTCGACAGTGGCGTATTGAACATTCGCAAGTTTTCCGGGTATAACATCCACCTCCAGACTTCCTGATAGCAGATTTTGACAGCACCACGACCACAACTCTATCAACGCCAGTTGCTGCTGGCTTTAGTACTGTTTCTGACCGGCCAGCTCGCGCTCGCCCTGCATAGCCATGATCTCAGCCTTCATTCGATCGATGCTGAAGAATGTGTCATCTGCCTGGTAACCACTTCGGATAATCCTGGCCCAGTTTCCGAAACACCACACCTCTACGTCCCGGCTGAAAGCAGTCAAGTCTTGCCGGCACCCGGTGTGCTGGCATCCCTGTCACAACATTCGTCATCTCAGCCACGCGCACCACCCTTCTCCTGATCTGATTTGCCTATCTTTGTTTGCGCTCATTATTCGGGCGCAAACTGCAATTAGATTTCAGGAGTTAACACAATGAAAAAACTTGTCATTGCCTGCATACTATCTGCATTCACGACTATTACAACATCACAGCATGCACATGCAGCTGAGCAGGGTGATATCGAGGCTCTTCGCCAGGATATCGAAGAACTGAAAAAACAGCTGGATACCAGTCAGACACCCACCAGCAGTCAGGCCAGCCTTAATCCAGCGATATCACTGATTCTGATGGGTCGCTTCGCCAGCTTCGACAATGATCCGGAAAATTATGCGATTCCCGGCGTGACGTTGCCGGAAGAAACGGATCCGGGTAAGGAGGGGTTTTCCCTGGCAGAAACCGAACTGATCATCAGCGGCAATATCGATGATAAATTTTTTGGACGTTTCACCACGGCTTTGACAGCCGAAAATGAAATTGAAATCGAGGAGGCCTTTGTCCAAACCCTCGGTTTACCTGCAGGCTTCGGTATACAGTTTGGTCGCTTCTATTCGGAAATCGGTTATCTTAATAAAATACACGCTCATTATTGGGATTTTGTCGATCAACCACTTGTCTATCGTGCCTACCTTGGTAACCAGTATAACGATGACGGTATTCAGCTCCGTTGGTTGGCGCCAACCGATCTGTTTCTGGAATTTGGCGGTGAGGCCTTCAGTGGTGACAGTTTCCCTGCAAGCCGACCCTCGAATGAAAGTGTCGGCAGCTATAGCCTGTTTATGAAATTAGGCGGTGATGTCGGCATCAGTCATAGCTGGCAAGCAGGCTTGTCATATCTTGCAATACAGGCGGAAAATCGTGAAACCGAAAATGGCGATGTCTCGTTTAGCGGTGATGATAATCTGATCATTGCTGATCTGGTGTGGAAATGGGCCCCTGCCGGTAACGATTCCCGTACCAGCCTGGTATTTCAGGCTGAGTACTTCAACAGCACGGAGCAGGGTGACTACACCATCATTGGCAACGGTACTAATCCGGTGGATCGCAATAAGGATGGCTGGTATGCCCAACTAATTTACAAGTTCCTGCCCCGTTGGCGGACAGGCCTGCGCTATGACCGTCTAAGTATAGAGGACTCGGGCAGCACTTTTAACGGTACATCTCTGGATACCCAGGGCCATACACCCGAACGTGTCAGTGCCATGCTTGATTTCTCCCATAGCGAATATAGCCGGTTTCGATTGCAGTATAACCATGATGAATCCTACGCTGTTGCTGATAACCAGTGGTACCTGCAATACATCATGAGTCTCGGCGCCCATGGCGCCCATCGCTTCTAATGCACGGGATTACTCTCATGTTAAAAATGCTCGCTACCAGTTTGTTGCTGCTTTTCGTTGCACTACCCGTCTCGGCCACGATGAATGTGTTTGCCTGTGAACCGGAGTGGGCTTCGCTTGTAGAGGAGCTGGGCGGTGAGGAAGTCAAGGTGTTTTCCGCCACGACCGCGCAGCAGGACCCGCATCGTATTCAGGCACGTCCCAGTCTGATTGCCAAAATGCGTCGCGCGGATCTGGCGGTCTGCACCGGTGCCAATCTGGAAATAGGCTGGTTACCGGTACTACTACGCCGTGCCGCCAACCCCAAAGTCCAGCCAGGACAGCCAGGTTATTTTGCAGCGACACAACATGTTTCATTGCTCGATAAACCAACACGCCTGGATCGTGCTGAGGGGGATATTCATGCCGCCGGTGATCCCCATGTCCACCTTAACCCACACAATATCACCCGTATCGCCAGGGCCTTAACAAATACTATGGCAACTATTGATCCGCAAAATGCGGTTAGTTATCAACAAAACAGGGATGATTTTCTCCGTCGCTGGCAGCAGGCTATCAAGCGCTGGGAAGACCGGGCTGAATCACTACGCAATCTGCCTGTGGTGACCCAGCACAAGAGCTGGACCTACCTGCTTGACTGGTTGGGAATGCAGGAAGTCGCGCGGCTAGAGCCCAAACCGGGTATTCCGCCCAGTACGGCCTATCTGGGCCAGGTGCTGGAATCCTTACAACATAAATCCGCCAATGCCATCCTGGTTGCCAACTATCAGAGTCCGAAGCCAGCAAAGTGGTTACAGCAGCGCACAGGGATCCCCATCATTATGCTGCCCTATACCATCGGCGGTAGTAATGATGCTGATAACCTTTTTCGACTGTTTGATATGACGCTAGAACAACTCCAGACAGGGGTAAAACCATGAACAATATTGAGCTGAACCTGTCAATTGTCTTGCCAGCCATGCTGGCCGGTTTATTAGTATTAAGCACCCATGTGCCTCTGGGACGCGAAGTGCTTAAACGGGGGATCATATTTCTTGATATTGCTATCGCCCAGTTGGCGGCATTTGGAATAATTATCGTTCACACCCTGGGAGGGGAAGAGCACCTATGGCTAATGCAGCTAGTTGCCGTCTGTTGTGCACTGGGTGGCGCGCTGGTCCTGCATTTAACGGAAAAACACTATCCGCAGCTGCAGGAAGCCATCATTGGCACGGTGTTTGTGCTTGCCGCCACGGGCGGGTTTATTCTTCTCAGTAATAACCCCCATGGTCATGAGCACATCACCGACCTGCTGAGCGGACAAATCCTCTGGGTGGGTTTTCACCAGCTTGTGCCACTAGCGCTGGTCTCTATGATTGTATTGTTGATCTGGTTTCGCTATCCCGGTGTTCGCCACAACCTGGGCTTCTATATTCTTTTTGCCATTGCCATCACTTCATCGGTCCAATTGATTGGCATCTACCTGGTCTTCTCCAGTCTCATTATTCCCGCGCTGGTGGTGTACAAGTCACGTCATGCGCTACTCTGGGGGTATATCGTTGGGGCCAGCGGTTATTTTGCCGGTCTGATTATTTCAACTATGTTTGACTTACCGGCCGGGCCGGCAATTGTCTGGTCACTGGCGATTATTGGCTTGGTATTAAGTCAATTACTCATCAGATTCACTACAACGCAAAAAACCGTGCATATTCAGAAATAATAAAACAGTTGCAACTGAACATAATCATCATTGCGGAAAGAATAGCCCGGATCAGCCGGGGTCAGGTTTTGAAATGTGCGAGTCGTCAAATCCAGTTTCCAGTTGTCACCAAAGCGACGACTGCCCTGCACATACAGGGAATGCGCCTGGCTACTGCCATCAATTACGAAACCGGCCAGTAACTCGCTACTATCTACATCGTTCAAGGTAATGCGGCTGGCCACGAACCAGTCATCATCAAAGGGCGTGGTGGCATTACGACCCCGCTCATCCCAGATATACTCTACTAATAAACCCACATCGACAGCGGACTTCCTGACACCGAAAAAGGTGTATTCAAACCCACCACTGGCTGACCAGAATTTTGGATCCGGGCCCTGGCCGGAGCGGTGAATAGCTTCCAGTTTCCACAGCCATTCGTCAAAAGTGCCCTGCAAATCCAGGCCGTATTGCTGAATCAGATCATAGTGAGGGATCAGTACGACCTCTCCACTGGAGTTTAAGCCGGGTACCAGGCGTGGATCACGACCGGTACCATCGAAATAATACAGCCCCACATCCCATTCATTGAGCGTGTGAGCATAACGCAGGGCATAATCAATATGCTTGTCTTTATCGGAAGACT
>JAHEIJ010000362.1 GCA_024639445.1 Gammaproteobacteria bacterium | reverse complement strand
CAAAGTGTTTCTGCAGGCCTTTTTGCACAAAGCTGCGTATACCCGGCTCATCATCGACAATCAATGCCGATGTCAGGTAATGAAATTGCTGGCTGGCATCGTCAACTTCAGAAAAAACTACATTATTACCTTCCGCCTGTATCATGACCACCACCTCATTATAATGTTAAATCATTATTATTTTTTTGATTTCCTGCCTGATCCCTGATGGCAGAACAGTACGGTTGGCCTTTGCTTGTCGAGACAATTTATCGCAGTCAAAGTGAGTGCAGTTGGACATTTTGACTCACTCAGAAGAAAGAAGGCTGACAATAAGATTAAATAACCGTACCCGTTTCCTGTTGTTAAGCATAGTGCGACTAATTCCTTAGCTCAATTCGCACACGTTAAACATATAGCAGAAAAAAAACAGAATTGTTGCCAGTGGCACAGCATTTGCAATTTTAATAGTCATACATTCCACAGGGGAAACACCATGCACGCCAGCCGTCATGCCGCAATGTCATTCTTAAGTCTGATACTGACTCTAAGCCCGGCATGGCTGACTCCGGTATCCGCCGCAAATGACGCGCCGTCAAAAATCATTCGCTTGGCTACCACCACTAGCACAGAAAACTCCGGATTATTAGGGTTTCTCTTGCCCCAGTTTACTCAGCAAACGGGTTACCGAGTGCATGTCATCGCCGTGGGGACCGGTAAGGCATTGCGGATGGGACGCGATGGCGATGTCGATGTGGTACTGGTGCATGCCCCCAAGGCTGAGGCCGAGTTTGTCGCCAACGGTTTTGGCGCGCAACGCCATTCGGTGATGTATAACGACTTTGTCCTCATCGGACCCGCAGATGATCCGGCCGGTATCAATACCGCGTTAAGTGTGACCGACGCCATGCACCGAATCGTAGATCATAACGCCATGTTTATTTCACGGGGTGACGACTCGGGTACCCATAAAAAAGAATTAACTCTCTGGAATTCAACCCGGCTTCAACGCGGTGGAAACTGGTATCGCGAGGCTGGTCAGGGTATGGGGAAGGTAATGCAGATTGCCGATGAATTGGAAGCCTACACGCTCACCGATCGCGGCACCTGGCTCGCCTATCGTGACAAATCATCGTTGAAATTATTATTCGCGGGTGATCCATTGTTACACAATCCATACGGCATCATTGCCGTTAATCCCAAACGTTTTCCCGATATCAATTACAGCGGTGCGAGCAAGCTCATTGCATGGATAACGACTGAACCCGCACAAACCCTGATTGCTAATTATCAAATAGGAGGTGATCGCCTGTTTGTTCCGTCCGCTAAAGCCCCCGGTGCTGTTGCGGCATCCGTCAAACAATAAGCCACTCTGATGGAAAGCCTGCTATCCGCATCTGGCCAAGCGATTCACCTTTTGTTTATGGGTGATGCCGAACTGTGGAACATCATCTGGATCTCGTTTCGCGTTTCCAGCCTGGCAATTCTATTGGCAGCTCTGCCCGCTTTATTGACAGCATTCTTACTCTCTTATTCACGCTTTCCTGGTCGGCGTTTCCTGATTTCGATATTCAGCACCCTCTTGTCGGTACCAGCGGTAGTGGTTGGTCTTACCTTGTATTTATTGTTGTCGCGGCACGGTCCCTTGGGTGATTTGAAACTCCTCTTTACCCAGACCGCCATGATTCTCGGACAGATTGCCTTGTGTTTTCCTATTCTGGTCGCCATGGGGCATGTCGCGTTTCAGTCCGCTGACAAACGCGCTTGGGAAACGGCGCGCACACTCGGAGCAGGACCAAGTCGCGCCCTGCTGACTGTTATGCGGGAAGTGCGCTTCGGCTTACTCGCGGCCCTGCTGGCGGCATATGGTCGCATTATTGCTGAAGTCGGTGCTTCGATGATGCTGGGCGGCAATATTCTGCATTACACCCGTAATATTCCCACAGCGATTGCCCTGGAAACCAGCAAGGGGGAATTCGCCCAGGGTATTGCTCTGGGGCTGGTTCTGCTGGTCCTGGCTTTCTCGCTCAATGCTTCACTGCAATATTTCCAGGGCAAAGGTCAGTTTGTGTCATAGGGAACATAGCATGTCGCAACTAGAGTTCACCAATTTACAAAAACACTTTGGTCATCGCCAAATACTGACGGGAACGGAGTTGGTGCTCACCAGTGGGCAATGCAGTCTTTTGTCTGGAGCAAACGGCGCGGGTAAGTCC
>JAHEIJ010000113.1 GCA_024639445.1 Gammaproteobacteria bacterium | reverse complement strand
TACACAGGTATAGATTGTTGGGGTTGTTATAGTCCATGGGACAGGTTGCCGGTAATTTGAACACTCAAACTTTCTGGCCAGGTGCTCCCTGCGCTATCGTGTTCTGTTAGTGGGTAACAACAAACAGTAAATATATAACTAGCCTATCAGCTCAGGTTCCTGGCCAGCAGTCCTTTGTCATAGTCCGCGGTCGGCAGGGGAATGCGGATCTGGTGTCCACCACCAGGGACTTCCTGCATTTCCTCACCCTTGAGATTTTCCATGTGTTGCAGGGTAATGGTCTGGTTACCGCCGGGCAGGATCACTTCCAGTCGGTCACCGACGGCAAATTTGTTTTTCACCAGTATTTCGGCCAGACCTTTATCTGAATCGAAGCCGGTAATTTCACCCACAAAACGTTGTTTAAAATTGGCGGAATGGCCGTCCAGGTAGTTCTGATAATCCTGCGCGGGGTGGCGCTCATAGAAGCCGTCGGTGTAGCCGCGGTTGGCGAGGCTCTCCAGCTTGGCGTACAAGCTCGGGTCAAACGTTTTGCCCGCCTGGGCATCCTCGATGGCCTGCCGGTAAATCTGCGCGGTGCGGGCGGTGTAATAGTGTGATTTGGTCCGGCCTTCAATCTTGAATGAATCGATGCCGATGTGGGTGAGCCGTTCGATATGCTGGATGGCCCGCAAATCACGGGAATTCATGATGTAGGTGCCGTGCTCGTCTTCCAGGATGGGCATGTATTCGCCGGGGCGGGTCGCTTCTTCGATCATGTAGACCTTGTCCGCCAGGGGATGACGTTGCTTGACCGGTTCGGGAAACAATTCCGGGGTTTTCATGGCCGCCATGGCGTCAAATTCAATTTTCTGCACGTCACCGGTTTCGTTTTCTTCCGCGTTGTGCACGTTGTATTCCCAACGGCAGGCATTGGTGCAGGTCCCCTGGTTTGGATCGCGGTGGTTGAAATAACCCGATAGCAAGCAGCGGCCGGAATAGGCTATACACAGCGCGCCGTGGACGAACACTTCCATCTCCATGTCCGGGCATTGCTGGCGAATTTCCTCGATTTCGTCCAGCGACAGTTCCCGCGAAAGGATCACGCGGGATAGCCCCAGTGATTGCCAGAATTTAACCGCGGCATAATTGACCGTGTTGGCCTGGACCGAGAGGTGGATGGGCATTTCCGGCCAGCGTTCCCGCACCATCATAATCAGGCCGGGATCCGCCATGATCAGGGCATCAGGCTGCATGGCAATGACGGGCGCCATGTCCTCCATGTAAGTCTTGATTTTGCTGTTATGGGGCATGATGTTGCTGGCGACAAAAAACTTTTTGCCTTGTTGATGGGCCTCATCAATGCCGATGGCGAGATTCTCCAGCATGAAATCATTATTCCGCACCCGCAGGCTGTAGCGTGGCTGACCGGCATACACCGCATCGGCGCCATAAGCAAAGGCGTAGCGCATATTTTTCAGAGTGCCGGCAGGTAACAGCAGTTCGGGTTTCATGAGAATAAGGTCGCGGATTAACTGAACAGTCGTCTGGATTATACCTGATTAAAATACTTCTGTTATGGTGTAGAGCCAGGAATCCTCATTTGAGATAGTAAATATTTATGTCCGCGGTGGAGAATCTAGACTTCCCTGATTATGAACTTCGCATCAGTCGCCGGGCGCGTCACCTGCGGATCAAGGTCTCGCCCCTGGGCGAGGTCGTGGTGGTGATTCCCGCTGGGATGGATCCGGCCATGCTTCCGGCGCTTTTGGTAAAAAAACGAGCCTGGTTGCAATCCGTCCTACAACGGCTGACGGAACGGCAGCGTTCCGCCCCTGCCAGCCATAGCCTTTGCCCTGATCGGATTGAACTGGTTGCCATAGATGAAACCTGGCAGGTGGAGTACACCAGCCAGAGTAAGCATAAGCCGACCATCTCGATACCCGACCGTCGCTTGATTTTAAATGTGGCGTTATCGTCGCGAAGCAATGCCGATCATTTACGGGCCTGGTTACAACAGCGAGCTCGCCAGGTCTTGCCCGCGTGGCTGCAACGGACCAGTGAGGAAGTGGGGCTGCCATTCACCAAGGTCCAGATCCGAGGCCAGAAAACCCGCTGGGGCAGCTGTTCAAGCCAGGGCACAATCAGTCTCAACCGCAATTTGTTGCTCTTACCGGCATCGACGGTGCGTTATTTGTTTATTCATGAGTTGTGTCACACGCAGCATATGAACCACTCCGCCGATTTCTGGCAATTGGTGGCAGAAGTGATGCCAGACTATCAACAACATGAAAATCGCTTACGTAATGCGACTCGAAGGCTGCCATTGTGGGCTTATGCTTGATTTTGTGAACCTTTAACGAGTTGAAAGTGACTTAACGGCTTGAAATTTGTGGTGTAGCAAGGGCATAGTGGTGTCTCACAAAGGGGAACTAGGGAGGTGTGTCGTGGAAGTCCAGGAAGCTGTTGAGCGCAGGTCAAATTCAATTAGTAAATTGCATACCCTGCTGGAAACACGTACGGAAACGCTGGCATTACTCAATCAACTTGCGACCATGCGACCCTTCAAGCCCGACGAAGGGGTGCCGGCGTTGTTGCAGGAGTTTTGCGAGTCATTAGTGGACTATACCGCCAGTGCCCATTTCCAGCTTTACAAATTTATCGAGGACGGTACGGAACGTCGTACCGTGATAAAAGAAATTGCCGCTGAAGTTTATCCCCGCATTGCCAGCACGACGCAGTTCATTCTCGATTTCAACGAAAAATACGAAGACGATAGTCAACTCAATGATCTCCAAAATCTGGATCATGATTTATCGTTACTGGGTGAAGTTTTGGCGGATCGCATTATTGAGGAAGACAAGATCATTGGGGTCCTCACCCAATCCCGCGGCTAAACCAGCGCGTCAAATTTAACCCCAATCACGAATAACCTGTCCGGACAGGGCAGGAGCCTGAAGTTTCCCGAGTGACTTGAGTGCGTTAGAGAATGCAGAGGTTGGCCTGGCAACAAGCCCAGGCCAACATGCATTGTGGGGTGATCAGCTAATTCCGAATGTAGGCCGGTCTTGTATCAAGCAACCAGGTGCAGAATACGTTCCGAAGCGGCGCTGTAATCGGTTTGGTATTTTTCTTGTTCTGAAGCCATTAACAGGATGGCATCTTCCAGCGACAATTCTTCGACTTCGTAGAGAGGGATATCTTCTTCGTTCATAATTATTTCCTCCTTACAATTTAGTAATATATATATATTACCTAAAGTAACTTGTAAAGAGAAATTACTAACTCATTGTAATTTATTATTATTTGGCTCTTCAGGGTTTTAGAACAACAGGGTTTGTCGTTCTCCGAGCCGGAGTGGAGCTACTTTTTGTGTGTCTTAACAGTTAAGGTATATACAGTTTCATCTAAAATATCAAGAAAAGTTTGTAACTTATTGAAAAATGGTTTAAATTTTCTGGGTATGCTGTTGAAGGGTATAAAAAAAGCGCCCCGGCGATAAGCCGGGGCGCTATTGAACAGAGGAATCAGTGCGGGAAAAGTTTGCCTTCAGACCTCTTTTTTCCGGACTAATGCCATATAGCTTCGAATAAATTCGGTTCGTCCCATCTGGTTGCCGAAGTAATAACCGGCGATGAACAGGCAGATGCCTAGACAGGCCATGATTACAAAAGTCATTGTTGTTCTCCCGTAATGCTTTTTTATTACAAGCTTATCGGCGTGATCTTGGTTCGCTTGAGAAAATGCACTTTTGCCAATTTAATCAGAACATTAAGTGCTTAGCTGTCTTTGCGGCCGCGCGTCGAGTGGCTGGCCGTGGTGGTAATCACACTGATTGGTGTCATACGTTCCAGTAAGGATTTTTGCTCCTGGCCCAGGCGCTGTTCGTATATCACGGTGTAGGTGAGTACCCGCTTCAGGTAATCCCGCGTTTCCCTGAACGGCACGGTTTCGATCCAGATATCTGCAGCCACGGCCCCGTTGTCCGGAAGCCAGCGTTTGACGTTACTCGGGCCTGCGTTGTACGCCGCCGTCGCCAATACCGGATGGCCTTTATAGCGGTCCTGGACCTTTTTCAGGTAGCCCACCCCGAGTTGTATGTTGGTATCGATTTTCAGGATATCGCGCTGTCTGGGCTTGCGTACGCGCAGTGAGCGGGCCATATCCCGGGCAGTGCGAGGCAGCAATTGCATCAGTCCCAACGCACCGGCGTGAGAGCGGGCATCGGCAGTAAAGGCACTTTCCTGGCGAATAATGGCAAAGGCCCAGGCCGGGTTGATTTGCTGTCTGGCGGCCTGATTCAGAACCTGTTGCTGGTGGGCAAGAGGAAAGCGTAACTCCAGATCATCCCAATATTTTGCCTCCGCCAGCGTGGAAATGGCGCGGTCATGCCAGCCCCAGCTATCAGCCAGTTTGGCTGCTTTCAGCAATTGGGGCTGAGGCATGCGCTGGATGGCATAGTTCCACTCACGTCGCGCATCGGCGGCGCGTTTAATCGCATAGAATTCGCGGGCGCGCTGAATGGCCGGCAGAGCCTCGACGTCAGCCAGCTCCGAGTCCTGGTACACCAGGGGGGCATGGGCAAACTGGTAGCGGTGTCCGGCCCGATCCGCGGCCAGAAAACTGTAATAACTCCTCTCCTCGCCATTCAACAGATAAATAGCACGGGCTTCTTCCAGGTGTCCCTTGGCCTCCATCACCCGTCCACGCCAGTAACGCCATTGCGGGGTGTGCTGTTGTCCAAGAGTAAGCCGTTCGAGCCATTCCAGCGCCGTATCCCAGTCCTGGTCTCGCATGGCGGAATAAAAATGCAGGCTCACAACCTTGTCATCGAGCATATTCAGGTTGAGGGATCTGAGCCACTGGGAGGCCTCAGCGGAGGACTCATTGAGCAACGCCAAGGCCAGGCGTCGTTCGATGCGCTCCTGATCATCGATACTAAAGGGATGTTGTCGTCGCAGGGTTTGCCAAATACTGGCGGCCTGGACGGGATCTTTGCGTGCCATACGGCGCAGACCATAGACGGTTATCCAACCCAGTACGTCCGGGCGCTGCTCGCTGAACTGGTTATTAACTTTCACCAGATAAGCCGGATCACGGCGTACCATGATCCAGACATTAACCCAGTGGCGCTCTTGCTTCGGTAAATCTTGCGCCAGATGACGGGCCAGCTTCACGTGGCCGCTTTGCATGGCCAGCCGAATGCGCTGCCACAGAAGTTCATTCGTCAAATAACCGGCTTGTTTCCAGGCGTTGATGGGAGTGTCACAGCGTCGTGGCAGGCTGCGGCCAGTCAACCACTGCCCTTCGGTAATAGCGTAGGCGCGCTGTGCTTCCCCGACTTTGAGCAGAGCAGTGGCGTAACTGCAAAGCAAATCGCGATTCTTGGTACTGGTGAAGTTGTCCACCAGGAGTTGCCACTGGCCCTGGCGCGCCAGACTCCTCAGCCAGCGGCTTTGCAGGCGGACAGCCAAGGGGGAATCTGCATTGTCTTTTAAAAAGGATTTAACCTCCTCGGGTTGGGCTTTACCCAGCCGGCGTGTCAGTTCGGTGTATTCAAGGTAGGGATGCAAGGGGTAATCGCGCAACTGTCTTTCAAGTTGTCGATAGCGGCTGATTCGGCCCTGCTTTAATGCCTTTTCAGCTTCCTGGAACTGGTACCGCTGGTTAACCAGTTTGCTGAGCTCCTGGCTCTGCCCGAAACTCACAGGGGCAGCCACCAGCCAAATGCCAGTGCCGAGGATAATGCCGGAAATGTAGCCAGATTTATTCATAGTTGTTTTGTAGCCACGACCGAATTTGACTAATTATCTTAAAGAAATGGCTCTAACTTTTTGTTATAGCACAATTTTCTTAAATAAGCATTACAATCAGTATAGCCCTAATATCGGCACTCGAGGGCTAACATTAACGCTTTTGGTCGGATTCTGTGCGCCGTTTCTATATATCTACATTCATTCAAGTCTGGAATTTACAGCGTAACTCACAGCTGTGCGGTCTTCCCTGCGGGATTGTTTTATACTGCGCACCCGATTATTTTCTATCTGCTCGCTACATTGGAGACCAGGCATGTCTGAGAAGTTGAATAAGTACAGTTCCCGTATCACCCAGCCCAAGTCGCAGGGTGCCTCGCAGGCCATGTTATATGGCGCGGGATTAACACACGAAGACATGGCCAAGGCGGAAGTGGGTATCTCGAGTGTCTGGTGGGAAGGCAACACCTGTAACATGCATTTGAATGATCTGGCGGCACAGGTCAAGCAGGGGGTTAAAACTGCGGGTCTGGTCGGACTGCGATTTAATACTATCGGGGTGTCGGACGGTATCTCCATGGGCACCGATGGCATGAGCTACTCGCTGCAGTCGCGTGACATCATTGCCGACTCGATTGAAACCGTCATGGGCGCCCAATGGTATGACGCCAATATCTCCATCCCGGGTTGTGACAAGAACATGCCCGGCGTGATGATCGCCATGGGCCGGGTCAATCGTCCTGCGCTGATGATCTATGGCGGCACAATCAAGCCGGGACATCACAAAGAGCGGACCCTGGATGTGGTGTCGGCATTTCAAAGCTATGGGGAATTTATTGCCGGTAAGATCGACGATAAGGAACGGGAACAAATCGTCGAACACTCCTGTCCTGGTGCGGGTGCCTGTGGTGGCATGTATACCGCCAACACCATGGCGTCAGCCATTGAAGCCATGGGAATGAGTTTGCCATACAGTTCCTCTATTCCTGCAGAGGACCCAGGAAAACTGGAAGAATGTCTGCAGGCCGGGCAGGCAATTCGGCACTTGCTGGAACAGGATATCAAGCCGCGTGACATCATGACCCGTGAAGCATTTGAAAACGCCCTGGTGATCGTCATGGCACTCGGCGGTTCGACCAATGCGGTTTTACATCTGATTGCCATGGCACGGTCAGTCGATGTGTCATTGTCGATTGATGATGTTCAGGCCGTGAGTGATCGGATTCCATTCCTGGCGGATCTTAAACCCTCCGGTAAATATGTGATGGAAGACCTGCACAATGTAGGGGGCACGCCGGCGGTTATGAAATACCTGCTGGCGGAAGGTTTGCTCAACGGTGAG
>JAHEIJ010000112.1 GCA_024639445.1 Gammaproteobacteria bacterium | reverse complement strand
TGCGTTATGCGCGAGAACACGACATACCGATAATTGCTTTAAATATTCCTATGGAATTAAGCAGAAAGGTGGGACGCTCGGGACTGGATAGTCTCGACGAGGCTGAACGCGCCCAGCTTCCGAAAGAGATCGATCGAACCGACAAGGACTACGCGCAACGCCTCAAGCAGATTTTCAATCACCATTCCAATGGCCAGGCCGAGGATTTTGAGAATTTTCTCACCGCCCAACTGGTATGGGATGAGGGTATGGCCCAGGCGATTGCTGACCATCTTGAGTCACATCCTGAAGGTCATATGGTTGTGCTCGCTGGCCGTGGACATCTTGCTTATGGTAGCGGTATCCCCAACCGGCTGAAACGCCGCAAGCCTGTCAGAACTGCTATTGTGCTAAATAGTTGGGAAGACAGCATTAAACCGGGACTGGCTGATGTCTTATTGCTGCCGGAAGAACAATCATTGCCCAAAGCTGGCAAAATCGGGGCGAGCCTTGAGGCGGATGAAGCCAAAGGCGATGTTAAGGTTGTTGCCTGTCTACCGGACAGTGCCTGTGCAAAAGTAGGGATGAAGGCCGGTGACCAGATTCTAGCGATTAATGAACAGAAAATAACCAAAATGGCAGACCTGCGGGTGATGATGTGGGACAAGAATCCCGGTGATGAAATAACCCTGAGAATCAGACGTCGGCACTGGCTCTCACCCACAGAGGAACTCTCATATCCACTGATATTGCAATAAGTAGACAACACGTAAGCACCAGCTAGCGCGGTCCTGGAGCGTCTACGCCACCATCACAGGGCCTTTTTGAGACATCCGTCCACACATAGAGTGCGAGGCCCAGAAATAGGCTCATCGCAGGGCTGAGAGTAACTAAAATCGGCAATAATACCCACACTATTTATAGTTATTTAGTAAATAATCTAAACCAGAGATGAATACGCCAATGAAATCCGTCATCAGAGCGATCCTGTTTGATTTCGGGGGCGTGTTGGCCGAAGAGGGATTCCATAATGGGCTGGTAGCGCTAGCCAGCGAGCAGGGACTGGATCCAGTTGAATTATCGAAGCATGGTATGCGCGCAGTTTATGACTCGGGTTTTGTACTGGGCCGTGGAGCCGCAGCGGATTTCTGGGCTCTGCTGCGCGAACGAACCGGTCTGAAGGGCGAAGATGCCGACTTAACCCAACGAATACTGACTGGTTTTGTGGTCCGTCCCTGGATGATTAAACTTGTACGGGACTTGCGGGCCCGCAGTTACGTGACAGGCATATTAAGTGACCAGACTGACTGGCTGGACGAATTAAATCAGCAGACTGAGTTTTATTCTGCGTTTGATCACATTTATAACAGTTACTACCTTGGTAAAGGCAAGCAGGACCCCTCAATATTTGAGGACGTTACCACCGACCTCCAGTTAACCCCGGACAGAATTCTTTTCGTTGATGACGATAAAGGAAATATTGACCGCGCGCGTACCAGTGGCTGGCGAGCCCTGCGATTCATTGACAAGAAAAATTTCCTCACTGATTTAGAAAAAATGCTATCTTAGTTGTATAAAATCAAACTACTCAAAAAATAACAACATAGACTCGAGGTCAACATGATTCGTTTTATCAACTGTGTCAGACGACGTGAAGATATTTCAGCCGATGAATTCAGACGTTTCTGGAACAGCCCCGAATTTGAGTATTTGTTTGAACGATTATTTCTAATTGTGCAGCCGCACCGATTTGCCAAAAATCTGACACTCCAGATCGATGCCAATGAGCAAATTCGTCAGGAGCGGGGCGGCGGCGAACCCTTTGATGGTACCATTGAATACTGGTGGCATGATGCAAGTGAATTGCTGCAAAAATATTATTCATCAAAAGCAAACGAAATCCGCGAGGAAATGCTGGCATACCAGCGGCAATTTATTGATCATGCAAATAGCCGCGGTTTTTTTACCGAATACCAGCTAAAAGAGTTTGATTGAATTTTTTTATTGTTGTTTTCCGGATGTTTGCGGTGACTTTAAAAAACGTCTGAGTACGAGATGTGTCGGCAAGAAAATGAATACCGAAAAAAATACCATCACTAATAACAAATAGACTAAACCTGGCATCCATGTTTGCGGAACTTCAACGATTCCAAAAACCCAGTTGATATTGCGTGCCGGCTCGGTAAACAGATAACTCGCTGGCAACACCAGGCAGCTAAGAACCAGCTGTGCTACAAGAGCACGGGAATCATAGCCTAACCGCATTAATGAAAATATCAGGATAGCGGGGAGAAATACATGAAATAATGACAGACTCTGAACCAGAAGCGGCCTATCCTCTGAAAACATATATCCGGTTGCATTCAACCCTGTTACATCCCGTCCCGCAATGAGATGGCTAAAAAAATCAATATTCCAGACAAGTTCCGGTAGTAATACACCCACTGCCATCATACTGATTAAAAACCGGCTCTCCAACCAAAGCCCGAACACCATCACTAGTAAGGCAATATCAGAACCCCAGAGGAAATTGGCAATGCCAAGCTCACCCCAGTAAACTGGCACCAATATAATAACGAACAATGTATAAAGCAGCTTGAGCCAGAGTGGCAAACGGGGAAAGGTTTTATTCTGTGTTAACCCAGGCACTCTGTTGTAGTATCGATTGTTTAAGCTTAATTAATAATTACTGGTTGCAATCTTCGCCTGACAATCATTTTCTCTATTTCGATGGCGACGAACACAATCAATGGCAAGGCAAAACATACCAGCAGTTCTTGTATAGACAAGGGGGCTGTTTTAAAGATTGCATTAAGAAATGGCAAGTAAATCACTGCCAATTGCAACAACACCGTTAAAACAACCGCCCCAAGCAAATACAGGTTACTAAACAATCCCAGTGTAAAAATTGACTGGGATTCTGATCGAATTACAATCGCATGCATCAATTGTGAAAATGTCAACACGGTAAATACAATGGTTTGCCAGTTGTCCTTACCCGTTTCAAGTGCCCAGGCCATGGACAGGATGGAAAGCCCGCCAATCAATAAACCCACCAAGAGCATATGTTGCCACATGCCGCCTGCAAAGATACTTTCATCAGGGGGTCGTGGAGGGCGTTGCATAATTCCGCGTTCCGTCGGTTCGGCTGATAGTGCTAATCCGGGTAAGCCATCGGTAACCAGATTGATCCAGAGAATGTGAATCGGCAAGAGGGGAAGGGGCATACCAAACAATGGCGCCAAAAACAGGGTCCAGATTTCACCGGAATTACTGGTCATGGTGTACTTTATAAATTTGCGAATATTGTCGAATACGCGACGACCCTCACGTACTGCAGCAACAATCGTGGCAAAGTTATCATCCAGCAATACCATGTCAGAAGCTTCACGGGCTACTTCAGTACCTTTTTTACCCATGGCAATGCCAATATTTGCGGCTTTTAAGGCCGGTGCGTCATTAACTCCATCGCCCGTCATCGCCACGAATTGACCCTTGTCCTGTAGCGCCTGCACGATTTTTGTTTTTTGTTGCGGATTGACCCGCGCATAAACGCGCACCTGTTCCACATGCCGTTCAAATTCATCCAATTCCATTTTGGCTAATTCCGGACCAGTTATCACAGTGTCATTATCAGGAACCATACCAAGGCGGGTAGCGATAGACAGAGCTGTTCCTGGATGATCGCCAGTGATCATCACGGGCGCAATGCCGGCAGAAAAACACTCTTGCACTGCATTTCTGGCTTCCTCGCGCGGTGGATCCAGCAGTGCTACCAGGCCCAATAATACCATGTCATGTTCAACGGTTTCTTCACTCACTGGTTCCGGTAAAGCAGTAAAATATCGAAATGCCAGTGCCAGTACGCGATAACCTTTTCCAGCCAGATCGGTGCCATATTCCAGCAACGCATCACGGTCAAGTGTCTGTTCACCCGCCGTGGTCAATTGTTGTTTGCACAGCGGCAAAATACTTTCTGGTGCGCCTTTTGTGAAAGCAATTAGTTGATCACTGCTGTCCTTGTGGAGGGTGCTCATGCGTTTTCGTTCCGAATCGAATGGCAATTCGGCAATCCTTGGCAGTGTTTGTTCCAACGCTGCCTTATCAAAACCGTTCTCCTGTGCAGCCAAATACAGAGCCATTTCAGTGGGATCGCCGGCCAGTTGAATATCTGCATCAGTAGTCGCTACCGGTCGTATATCGTTATTTAAAGCGAGTGTTTGTCCTATTAATTGCCAGCACAGATTGTCTTTCGTTTCAGGGGGGAATGATGAATACTCGTGCGTATCTACAATTAATAACTCAACTTGCATCTTGTTCTTTGTGAGCGTTCCGGTTTTATCCGCGCAAATAAAAGTTACTGACCCAAGAGTTTCTACTGCGGGTAAGTTACGCACCAGCGCACGTTGACGACTCATTTTTCGGGCGCCTATAGCCAGTGATACAGTGATTACCGCGGGTAGGGCTTCCGGTATAGCGGCGACGGCAAGGCTGACTGCGGTGAGGAACATCAGCATGACAGGTTCACCACGCAACAGGCCCACAAGAAATATAAAAGCACAAATGACCAGTACGATTAATGCCAGGCGCCGGCCAAAACGTGTCAGACGTTTTTGAAGTGGTGTCTTGATTGATCTTTGCTGCTGCAGCAATGAGGCAATTTTACCCAGCTCAGTTGCCATCCCGATCGCAACGGTGACACCGAGGGCACGACCGCGAGTAACCTGTGTGCCTTTATAGGCCATGTTCCGTCGATCACCGAGTGACACATCAATATCCGATAGCGCTTCAGTTGTTTTGCTGATGGCAAGTGATTCTCCTGTCAGGGCGGCTTCTTCGATTTCGATATTCTCTACCTCGATGAGGCGTAAATCTGCAGGTACCACATTACCTGCTTCCAGATAAACCAAATCGCCGACAACAACTTCACGAGCACTAATAGTTATTTCTTCTCCATCACGTAAAACGCGAGCCTCGGGTGCCGCCATTACCTTCAAGGCGGCGATGGCATGTTCTGCCCGGTATTCCTGAGTTGCACCAATCAGTGCGTTTAACAAGACGATTACCAGAATGGCTATAGCATCTTCTGGGGAGCCAATAATTCCGGAGATTATTGCGGCCGCAATGAGAATCAGGATCATGAAATCTGAAAATTGTCGAACAACAATATTCAGTATCGAATGACGTGCCTGTTCGGTTATTTCATTATATCCATCCCTGCTTAAATGAGCAGATACGTTATCTGAATTCAGGCCATACTCAATATCGACCTCGAATTCCTCCAGGGCCTTGGCGGCATTTACTGCATGCCATTGTGCCGCTTCATGAGAGTTATTCGTCATTTCAATCACATGGCTCGATTTCTCGGGACCTGGCTTCAGCTAATTAAATAAATCAATACGGTTGTAATTAGAGCGACAAGCAATGTCTGCAAGCCAGATAGCAGCCAGAAAGTACCACTAACACTGCTCAAAAACACTCCGAGTAGAAAAATCAGAAAAAATGCAATCCCGATACCGGCTTCATAGGGGTTAAACGGTAATGGATAACCAAACAGGGTTAGAAGCAGGGGAGTAATGATTATCAAAGAGAGAATTAAAGGTGAAAGACCATTCGTTATTGCGATCAACAGCGGCATCCAAACAGATGCTTTAGCATGTGGTGAACCTCTAAGCTCCGAGATCATCGCGCTTTGTAGCTCACGAAATTCGCGCTTCCGCTCGGCTGCTTCACTAACATAAGCACTACTGAAACCACTCATTGCCAATGCAATCGCCGCACTCAAACAAGCCGTGATAACAACATTAATGTTTACTGAACTAGTGCTGACATAAAATCCTACCAAGAGTCCCAGGGTAGTTAAGGCTCCATCAAACCCGTTTACAACGAAATAACGCCGTGCAATATCATGAGATTTGCTAATGGTGACAAGATTACGAATTTGTTTAAAAAACCTGGAGAACATAGGGGGGACGTGTAATCCATTTGATTGATAATCGGAAACAGCTCAAGGAATGATTCATTCTTTTTCTACGTGAATCACCTGGACGCTATCGACGCTGTGCAGCGAACCACCCATATCACTAATGGCCGCCGTAATTTGTTCCAAATTGATATCTATTCCTTCAATAATAGCTTCCAGCGTTTCTGTTTGCTCATCCATTTCGACGACATTAAGAGTCACAGACCAATCTTCACACAAGGATGCAATTCCCTTGGCAAATTCCAGAATCGTCGGATGGTGCGGCTTTAAAATATCAAGTACAAGGCGAGTCACTTCAATCATTTGATATGACAACTCTCTATTATTACTGTTAATGTACTTGCAATATTATTTTATGATGATGTATTGTTATTTAATATCACAATCATAGTATATCTGTCTCTTCGGTCTTTAAAAGACCGTCAAGATTTTTCCTGTACCGATACAGAGTGCATTTTCGTTATCCTTTAGCAATTCCAGCAACGTCTGGTTCAAGAACGGAAGGAAGCTGAGATTATTTCATTCAACAACAGTATGGTGCTAACAATCGACATTAATATTATTTCATAAGTCGTTGTTTTTATTTTATTATATTAAATTAATACAATAGTTATGAGTACTTGAGAAATCACATAGCAGCAGTCAATAATTAAGCATATGGAAACAAAAACAATTAGATAGAATCAATTTGCTCAGCATGGAATGAGATTTATATTTATGTCGCTGATTCAGGTAAAGGAGATGGACTAATGACCACGAAGGCAAAAAAATCTGACAACAACACGGACACCAAGAAAAAGGCCAGCAAGAAAAAGTCGACAGCAAAAAAGACTGCAAAACAAACCAGCACCAAAAAGAAAGCATCCAACAAAGAGACCAGCGCAAAAAAAACGCCAAAAAAGACCAGCACTCATCCAAACAAAGTTCATCGCGCATCCAAAACCCAGCTAAATATCAGTGCGGAAGAACGTTGGCGTATGGTCGCTATCACGGCCTACCATAAAGCTGAAGCACGCGGATTTGCTCCGGGCGATGAAGCGAAGGACTGGTTTGAGGCTGAAAATGAAGTGGATGCCTTGTTGCGAAGTAAAAAATGAGCAATTAGCAATTGGTTACAGGCTAAACGCGACACCCTGGCAGGTGCTACACTTGGAGTAA
>JAHEIJ010000361.1 GCA_024639445.1 Gammaproteobacteria bacterium | reverse complement strand
GAATCTACACCAGGAATTTTATCGGCAAAGAATTCAACAAAATACATAATACCAGCTGCTGTCAATACCATAGGATCCTGTAGTACTGTTAATGATGCTGGCAATTCGGTATAACCACCGGCTCCCATTATTCCCATGACAAAAATGGCAGCATATAAATTAATACCGGATGCCCATGCGACCCCCAATGTCATTGCTATGATGTCAATTGTTTCCATGTATTTTCTCTTTAACTCAAAATGAAATGTAATCGCAAAATAGTAACCAATATCCAATATTCCCAATATTCGGTCAGACCAGTGCAACGTATTGAATAATATGGAAATTATATAATATAAGAATCGCTCAAGAGGCTTAAAAGCCTGATTTTATGCATGAAAACTCTGCTTTACGGAGAGAAGAGATATCCGGGGCAGTATACCTATTTATGATTCCTGATTGATGGAGCCTTTATTAGGTATACGTCACCAGTTTATTGCAGTTAAAATATGCGGTTGACTAAACTTTTAATAAATTAACGACTGTTGGAGTGTCAGATGAAGAATATACGAAATTTAATGTTGATAACGGGGTTTGCAGTAATTAGTGCATGTGCATCAAACGAAGCAAGTATGGATACTGATGAAAGCAGTGCAGAGATGACTAATGAACAGCCTGCTGCTGCCATGGAAGATTCGAAAGCAGAAGAACAGATGATGCAAACAGAAACGCCTGCAGAAGTTGAAGAAGTTGAAGAAACTGCAGTAATGACTGAAGCAGAAGTCGCAACGAGTGGCACAGGCAACCTGGTATCTACATGTAATTATGCTGATCAGGTTCGTATCATCACTGTTGTCTATGATAACGAAGCCACAGGCAAGGCTTGTGAAGTGAATTATGAGAAATCCACAGGCGTACAAACATTATGGTCGGCCAATACAGATACGGATTACTGTCTGGATAAAGCTATAGAGTTTGTCAAGAAGCAGGAAGGCTGGGGCTGGGACTGTAGCGAATTAGAATAACCTGAAATAAAGACGCCGTAGGGATTAAATTTTGATCAGTCGTGGCAGTTGGTTAAATACTAATCCCTCCGGCACCTTTTTTACATGCGCCTGGGTAGACGACTCGGCAGCTACGCCGAATCACCTCGAAGCCATTTCCGGAGTGAACGAGGCAGCATGGATAGCCAAACAGGAAGCGGTGATGCTGTATCGGTGAATGATTTTTGGGGGTTCATTAATAACCAAAAGCAAATATATGGGGGCGGACCCAGTGCTGTCCCACATGATAATTGAATAAATGCGTTCGGTACTACGGACACTTTGATCCCATGATCCTGGACATTCCGTGGACATGAAATTTTAAAATAGAATTGACCTTATACCCGCGACAAAATCGCCTGGAGCGATTTTGAAAGCACGAAGTGCAGCCCGCAGGGTGAAAGGCAGGACGCCTGTAATAACACGATTATCTATTCACTCATTGAAATTGAAGAAAACCTGCGACACCAGATTACATCCATGTATTCTGTCCTGCGGGCCAGCCTTAGGCTGTTCTAATCTGCTCCAGCAGATTTAGTCCCGCTTCTGCGGGAATGACGACTAAGTGGGACATCAGGGGGGCAGACCCCGGTTAATTCACCAAATATTCTTTTTTAACTATCTGGATAACCATTGTAATGAATAAGTTAGCAATATTTGTTAATAATGAAATCGTCTTTGAGTTCGATAGGGATTTAATTTTTGTAGAAAATCAGTTGGCCTTTTTCGACAAGATGGATAGTGATATGGAAAGCGGTATTAAAATTCATGGTGAGTTATTGGCAAATCCAGATAGTCAGCAACGTGCGACTTTTGTGGTTATGAATCTTATTAAAGCACTGCAGCAAAATAATGAGGCTGTGATATCTGCCTCATGCGCCTACCTGGTCAACCGCCACCCTAAGTTGTGTGAAGTACATGCTAATGATGATGTTGATTCGGTAAAGATTGATCTTATTGAAGAAAATACGAATTAAAGGTGATCAGGATTTTATAAATGATAATCGAAAATTAAGGAATTCTGGGGGTACTTCACTCCGGACCCTTTAATTCCAATTTACTGCATTCTAATTAAATTAGTCCCCTTTGGGCTTGGTCAGGCGATAAAATTTACATATTTGGCCGATTCAGTTAGTTTAAAGCGGTCATGAAATATAAGACATGACCCTAATGAAGAGGGGAAGGAGGATATGT
>JAHEIJ010000360.1 GCA_024639445.1 Gammaproteobacteria bacterium | reverse complement strand
CCTGATTATGATGATCATGTTCATGATCATGAGGCAATGACCGAATACCTTAACGATATCATGAAAACGGTTACAGCCGGCAATGATAGCATGGCATTAAAAACGGCCAGTGATATGCGGCAATTTCTGGTTTCACACATCAGCACCCGGGATGAGGCATTATCAGAATATCTAAACAAGGTGCAAACTTGATTCATTGATAATCAATTCGAGAAAGTCGGTTTTGGAAATGTGATTACTATAGTGATGTAAAGTAATACTGCAATGAGTATAACCACACTGAAACCAAAGTGAATGGCCAATACAGTTGCAAGCACTACGCTGATAACCGAGGCACAGCCATTAATGCCCCATGCCCAGGGAATATAATAACTTGCATGTCTGGCCAGGCTGGTCAACGCTAAAGGAAAAGGCATCCCCATTAAGATGGCGAGCGGCGCAATGAGCAGACTCATCAATAATGCTTTCAGACCAACTGGTACAACGGCCAGGTATGTAAAAACCGTTCCCAATGATAATAAATAGATTAGACACAGCGCGCTTATACCAGTTGCCACGAAAATAATAATTTGTTCGCCTGTAAAATACCGCAACAGTCTTGCCGTTTGAAGACTGCCCAAGCCGGAAAAAATGAGAAAAGCAGTCAATGTAACAGCAATACTGTAAATAGGGTGGTGCAATAATTGAGTGAATTTCTGAATAAAGGCAATTTCAATAAATAAAAATGCCAGACCGATAGTAAAAAAGTAAGAGACTACTTTTATACCCTTGATTTTATCGCTGGAACCTAACATGCGGCGATGAAAGTACCACACTGGTAAGACAATTAAAGCAATACTAAACAAGCTGGCAACAAGCAGGGTTACAATTAGATTGATGTATCCCCACTCAATAAGTGGCATGCCACCCTGGCGTCGAAGTTGGTAAATTTCAGTAAAGGCAGACCATTTGAAAAAATGATGGAAAAACGGTTTATCATCTGTTGCCGGCTGGAGGTTAAATTTATAGCGATCCAGAAAACTTGCGGCATTGTCGCTTAAAATGGCGGTTGTGGCTTGATAGAATAACGGTTGGGACAAGACATTATATTGATTTGCCTGTTCTGCCCGCAAAACTGGTGTGTATGCCATATCAAATGAGCGTTCGTGACAAAAGGTCTCAACAGCAGCTAATTCCTCATTCGTAAACATGCCGTTTTTAATGAGCAGTGTACTGGTTTGCCAACTTCGAATCAGTATCAAGCTCTTTTCGGGTGACGTCACTCCCATTTGACGCAATACGGTGGTGGCAGTAGCAAAAAGCTTTAATGTGTCACGTGGAGGTAGTTTTATCCATCTTGTTAACGACACATAACCATCCGGATTTAAACGTTGCAGGTAAATCCTCAACGCCTCAGTAGTATATAAATAACTTTCATTCAGTGAATATAAACCGGAGATAGAGGCATTAAAGGCATCGAATAAAGCGAGTTGTATCAGATCATAATTTTCGCTTGATTTGACCAGATAATCGCGTGCCTCGCCAATATGAATTGTAACATCATCCCGCTGATACAAATGCCCGGTAAAATAGCCATAGTTTTCATTGACAAGATCCACGATCTGGGGATTTATTTCTATCGCGCTTATATCCGGGATTTGATGAAACTTTGCCTGCAATACATCGGCGCCTCCGCCGGCGCCGACAATCAGGACGTGGTTTAATTTTTTCAAACGATAAGGTAATGCTGACGTGATTTGATCCAGATATCCCAGCCGTTCGAGATCGGCAGGATACTCTGTCATCACACTAATATTATCGCCATCAGTGAATATACCAATTTGATTTAGCGGCTCTTGGTTTGCATTCAAACCCATACCTGGTACGTGGCGCAAGGGCACATCGCGACTTGCCACAACGCTAAGTATACCTAAGGGGCTTGACAGTTCTTCGGTAATTTCTGTGCCAGTTATACGCAAAGTTTGTGAAAGGCCTTTATAAGGTGAGATATCCAATTCGACATGAGAGCCTGCGAGAACCAGAATTCCTATAACAACAATGGCCAGGGTGTTTAATCTATATGCGAGCTTGATGTCTAATTCCCGGCCGGCAATCATTACAGCAATAATACTGATAATGCCGATGATAAGCAGGGCCCATTGCGGAAATGCCAGGCTTAATAAAATAACCACAGTTAAACTACCCAAACCTGCACCCAATAAATCTGCTGCATAAATGGATGAAGTA
>JAHEIJ010000111.1 GCA_024639445.1 Gammaproteobacteria bacterium | reverse complement strand
TGGGTATGGCTTTTCATCCTGATTTCGCCACGAATGGTTATGTTTATCTTTCCTATACAAGTGATGACCCCTTACTTGGGCTTGTTTCCCGGATCTCACGCTTTAATCTGGATGGTACAGGTCTGTCCCTTAATCCAGCATCTGAACAGATCTTACTGACAGTAAGCCAACCATACAGTAACCATAATGGTGGCCAGATAACATTTGGACCGGATGGCTATCTTTATATCGGACTCGGCGACGGTGGATCAGGAGGTGATCCCCATGGGCACGGTCAGAATACAAATACCATACTTGGGGCTATGTTACGCATCGATGTAGGAGATGGTTTGTCCGGTGGTTATACCATTCCAGCAGACAATCCCTTCGTCACTAGCGGCGGCAAACCTGAAATATTTGCTTATGGATTGCGTAATCCCTGGCGTTGGAGTTTCGATAGCGTAACAGGTGATCTCTGGTTAGGAGATGTTGGCCAGGGAAGTTATGAGGAAATCGACATTATTACCAACGGTGGAAATTTCGGCTGGAATATCATGGAAGGCGCACATTGCTATAACTCTGCGACCTGTGATCAGACGGGATTGCTTTTACCGGTAGCAGAATATGATCATAGCCTGGGTTTTGCTGTAACGGGTGGTTATGTCTATCGTGGATCGGATATTAGCTTTTTACAAGGTCAGTATCTTTATGGTGACTATTCGACTGGTAGAATTTGGTCCTTGCAACAGACAGGGCCCGGCCAGTACAGTTCAACAGAACTTCTGGATACCAGTCTGAATATTGCTTCTTTCACTGAAGATAATAGCGGTGAACTCTATATTGTTAATCTGGGCGGCAGCATTCATAAAATTATCGGAGACAGTGGCACTCAATCCGGAGTTATACCCACCCAACTTTCCGACTGGGGGTGTTTCCAGAGCGGTGATGTCACTACGTTTTCCAGTCATGTCATTCCCTACGACATCAATGCCTTGCTTTGGTCCGACCACGCAGAAAAAGGCCGCTTCATGGCAATTCCTGATGGAACAACCATCGATGTGGACACCGAAGGCCGCTTCGATTTACCTGTTGGCAGTGTGGTCGGTAAGAATTTTTGGTTAAATGGTCAACTCATTGAGACCCGTCTTCTGCTGCACCATGAGCAGCCACACGGATGGATGGGATATAGTTATGAATGGAACGATATTGAAACCGAAGCAACATTGCTGGCAAGTGCTAAAGACAAGGACGTTAATGGTCAAATCTGGCACTACCCTAGTCGAGCAGAATGCGATAGCTGCCATACCTCTATCGCTGGCTTTACGTTGGGACCGGAAGTCGGCCAGTTAAACAGGTCCTTTGTTTATCCCAGTACAGGCATTGAAGCGAATCAGTTAATTACCCTAGAAAGCATCAACGTGTTGACAAATGCATTGACCGATTCAGAAAAAGCCACTGCATTCTATGCCATCGACGACACTACTTATTCGGCAGGGCGTCGGGCTCGCAGTTATCTTCATTCTAACTGTGCCAATTGTCATCAACCGGGCGGTCCTGGTGGTGGCAATATGGATTTACGAATGGCTACCACGTTAGAAGATGCACGGATCTGTAATGAGGCACCACTGGGGAATACTCTGGGTCTCATCAATCCGGTTATTGTCGCACCTGGGGATCCAAGCAACTCCATTCTTGTGTTGCGGATGGAAGATCTCGGACAGTATCGTATGCCGCCGATAGCCTCAAGCGTGGTAGATACACAGGCCATAACCGTGATTCGGGATTGGATAAGTGGCCTGTCTGAATGCCCCTAGACGCTAGTTTTTCGTCCGTCTTCGGTTTACCCCCATTGGACAGTAGGTCAATGACGCTTCTAGTGGTAAAATCTGCTTCCCTTTATAGGCTAATTGTTTCAATTTCAAAGAGATTTTTGCCGGGATATCGGCGACCAATCATGCTGGAGCAGACGTGAAGTTTTTACCGATTTTCATGAATATCAAAAACCAGCCTTGCCTGGTAGTGGGGGGCGGCCTGGTCGCTTCACGTAAGGTCTTTATGCTCGAGCGGACAGGTGTCAAAGTAACCGTGGTGTCTCCGGTGCTGGATCCTGAGCTGCAACGGCAGCATGAGAAAAGTCTTTTGTAGCGATTCTTGGTCAGCAATACACACAAAAACACCTTTGTGATCGTAAAACACAATTCAACTGATGTGGACTGACTTCCTAAAGGCCAATCATTTCAGCATGCCCGGCTACTTCCTTCACCATGGTCAGCAGATGGGATGATGCGGTCGCATCCGGATCATATTCCACTACCACGAGGTGAGGTTCGTTGCTCGGCATATGCACACTAATCACTCCATTGACAGCTCTCAAGGCCGTTTCTACGGAATTGCGGGTGTCAGTGTCGGTATCTTTATCGATATGGATGGTGACGTCGACCATTTTGATGTCGGTCATGATGATTTCCTCCCTGTGGTTATGAATTAATAACCATAATTTATATAGACCGATATTGTCATGAGGGAGATCATTGCATTCATCAATTGGACTGTCGGGATCCGTAGCGCCTGGTGGAATTAGCCCCATTGGACAGTAGGTCAATGACGCTTCTGGTGGTAAAATCTGCTTCCCTTTATAGGCTAATTATTTCAATTTCAAAGAGATTTTTGCCGGGATATCGGCGACCAATCATGCTGGAGCAGACGTGAAGTTTTTACCGATTTTCATGAATATCAAAAACCAGCCTTGCCTGGTAGTGGGGGGCGGCCTGGTCGCTTCACGTAAGGTCTTTATGCTCGAGCGGGCCGGCGGCAAAGTCACCGTGGTGTCTCCGGTGCTGGATCCTGAGCTGCAACAGCAGCATGAGAAAGGCGTGATTGATTATTTGCCGAGAGACTTCGAAGTCGCCGACATAGACAAGCAGGTGGTAATTATTGCCGCCACCGATAATGAAGCCATAAACCGCGAAGTGGCGGAGATTGCCAGGCAACATGGTATCCCGGTTAATGTGGTTGATTCTCCCGAGCTCTGTAGTTTTATCGTGCCTTCGGTCATCGATCGCGATCCGGTGCAGATTGCGATTTCAACCGGCGGAGCTTCACCGGTGCTGGCTCGCTTGTTACGTGCCAGACTGGAAACGTTCATTCCCGCTGCCTATGGTCGGTTGGCAAAACTGGTGGAATCGTCCCGCGAAAAGGTCAAACAGAAATTCAACAACAGTAATGAGATTCGTACCTTCTGGGAAAGCATCCTGGAAGGCCCGGTTGCCGACTTGCTCATGGCGGGCAAGGACAAGGCGGCAAAGGACACTCTGCAACAGGCCATCGATGCCGCTGAGCCGCCACCTGCCCGGGGTGAAGTGTATCTGGTCGGCGCCGGTCCCGGGGATCCGGATTTACTCACCTTCCGTGCCCTGCGCCTGATGCAACAGGCCGATGTGGTTGTCTATGACCGCCTGGTGTCGGCCCCGGTGCTGGACCTGGTGCGGCGTGATGCGGAATTTATCTATGCCGGTAAGGAACGGAACAAGCACACCCTCAAACAGGAAAGCATCAATGCCTTGCTGGTCAGGTTGGCGAAGGAAGGTAAGAAGGTGTTGCGTCTTAAAGGCGGAGATCCTTTTATATTCGGGCGGGGTGGGGAAGAAATCGAAACCCTGATGGCCGAGGGGATTCACTTTCAGGTTGTCCCCGGCATTACTGCCGCCGCCGGGTGTGCCGCCTATGCGGGAATTCCGTTAACCCATCGTGACTATGTGCAGTCCTGCATGTTTGTGACGGGCCATTTGAAAGATGGCAGTATCGATCTGAACTGGGACGCCATTAGTCATCCCGGACAGACGGTGGTGTTCTATATGGGACTTCATGCGGTCGAGCAACTGTGCAAACAGCTCACCGAACATGGCTTACCGGCCACGACACCTGCCGCGCTGGTGGAAAAGGGTACGACGCAGCAACAGCGTGTTCACATCGGTGATCTGGCGTCTTTGCCAGGCTTGGTGGAAAAAGAAAAAGTTCAACCGCCGACCCTGATTATCGTAGGTGACGTGGTCAAGTTACACGACAAACTCGCCTGGTTTGAGCCGGATGGTGAAGTGCCGATGCAATATCCCGTATCAGGCTAGGTTGCCGTAACGCGCTGGTAGAACAACATATACACGGTCGGAACAATTAGCAGACTGACCAGGGTTGAGAAAAACAGTCCCCAGACGATCACGATAGCCAGAGGTTGTAACATCTCGGCACCTTCTCCCAAGCCTAACGCCAAGGGTAACATGCCCACTGCAGTAGTCAGGGTCGTCATCAGGATGGGGCGCAGGCGGATGCGACAGGCGTTTAAAATGGCATCCAGTAATTGTGAGCCGCGCTCCTTTTCAATTTCAATTTGCTCAACCAGTACGATGGTATTGTTCACTACGATGCCTGCCAGCATAATCAAGCCCAGCCAGACCGGGGTGGACAAAGGTGTTGAAGTCACGAACAGGCCAGTCATCACACCTATCAGGGTAAAGGGGATACTTATCAGGATAATAAAGGGATTTCGGAAGGATTCGTATTGCACGGCCATGACAACAAAAACCAGAAACAGGGCAAGACCAATCAGGAGATAACCCATAGTCTGACCTTCCTGCAATTGGTTTTTTGCACCACCATCATACAGGCTATAGCCGTCAGGGACGGCAAAGTCTGCTAATTTTTCATCAATCTGTGCTAATGCTTCACTTAATGACAGTTGGTCTGTCAGGCTCGCTCTGATTTCAACAATGCGGCGCTGGTTATCCCGCATAATACTATTCGGTGTCAGGTCCAGGCGAATTGTTGCAACGTCACGCAACCGAACTGGACTGCCCTGACGAATACCGACCAGTAGATTTGCAGCTTCATCCGTCGTACTGATCGACTGACGCGGAAGTCGCACTCGAATATCATATTTACGATCGCCTTCAAGGAAATCAGACACGATCAGGCCGTCCAGACCGACTTGCAAGGCACGTGCGATGGCATCAGGACGGATATCAAGATCCGCCGCACGCTCACGGTTAATCTCGACCACCAATTCTTCCTGTAAATTTTCATAATTATGTTCAACGTTACGCAGACCTTTTATTTTCTTGATGCGTTCCACTGCATTGTCGCCAAGACGTTCAAGTATTTCGATATCATCCCCTTGAATACGAATACTGATATCATCATCACCCCGGCCAATGCGTAAGCCTCGTATGGCTTGCACACGCATGGAAATGCGATAGCCAACAATCTGCATTTCCTTTATTTTATCCTGCATTTTACGGATCCATTCTTGGCTGCTGAGATTACGTTGGCTACGTGGTACCAATTGCAGGTAGACGCCACTGTAATGACTGGACTGGGATTCCGTCCGACCAAAAATAAAACCTCCTGCAGTGGTGAAGACGGATTCAACCTCAGGTTGAGATAAAAATAGCCGTTCTACGCGTTTAACAACGGCGTCCATATCATCCAGTTGTGTGCCGCTATCGCCCCTGACGCTGATGTTTATCCTGCCTTCATCCAGTTGTGGCAGGAAGATTCGCTTGCTATGCAAGTGATAAAAGTAAAACGCAGCAATTAAAAACAGAACAACAATAACCACCAAAGGCCAAAATGGCTTTGTCATAACACGTCTGACCAGATTACCGTAAGTCACTTGCAGCCTGGAAACCAGGTTATCAACCCGAACTGATAATTTAGTATTAATGGTGGACTGATTGATGGTGCGGGCACCCAGCGCGGGGACTAATGTGAGCGCTACCGCCAGGGAGGCAAGGATGGCGGCCGACAGTGTCGCGATGAGCTCATTGAATAACAGACCAATGAGACCACCAATAAACAAAAAAGGTAAAATGGCGGCAAGATTGGTTGTGGTAGAGGCGGTAATGGCGCTGGTGATTTCGCTGGCGGCATTAATGGACGCCTCTTCTGAGGCTTCCCCCATTTTCTGATGTCGGGTCATGTTCTCCAGCATCACAATGGTGTTATCCACCAGCATACCGACACCAACCGCAAGGCCTCCGAGAGTCATGATATTCAGCGTAAGATTCCCTAAAGCCATGATGACAAAGGTAATCAGGATGGCGAGCGGGATTGACAAGCCAATGATCAGAGTGCGCCGCACATCACCCAGGAACAGATAGACCACCAGCATGGCGAGCATGGCACCGGTGAATACCGCCAGACTTGCATTGCGTAATGCATGTCGCACATAGATGGATTGATCGGACACGGGAGCAATGTCGATATCAGCTGGAATAATGTTTTGTTCATTTAACCAGGCCAGTCGTTGCTTGACCGCATCGACGACCGCCACGGTGTTGGCGGTAGGTTGTTTCTGAATCGATAACTTAATCGCAGGTTGCCCATCGAGACGCACCCTCAGGCGTTCGTCTTCATGGGTATCGCGAATGGTGGCGACATCCCGAATGCGCAACGGGGCTTTACTCTTATCATTGGCATCCGGGTACAAAGGCAGGTTGCCCAACTCCTGTGGGTCAATGATACGTCCTGTGGCGCGGGTACTGAGTTCTCGATTGCCCAGCAGGATGCGGCCACCGGGAAATTCCCGGTTCTCTTCAGATAAGGCCATGCGCACATCGTCAAAGGTCAATCCCAGGCTGGCGAGTCTTTCCTGATCCACAATAATTTGTAATTCCCGCACATACCCGCCGCCGACTTCCGTTGAGGCCACCCCAGGTAAATTCAGAAACCATTTGGAAAATTGGTAATCCACCCAATCTCGTAACTGGGTGGATTCACGCGCAGTTGAGCTGATAGCGAGCTCAAGCACCGGGATTTGTGAGGGATCGCGTTTATAGATGATGGGGGGATCGATCGTTTCAGGCAGGAATCGTTTTGCGCGATCCAGACGGGTACTGGCATCTCGTAGCGCAATATCGATATCCGTTCCATAAGGAAAACTCAGGTCAACTGAACTGCGACCCTGGCTGGTGGTGGACTGGACGGCAATGGCATCTTCAGTAATTGCCAGTTGTTCTTCGAGTTGACGGGTGATCTGATCCTCCATAATGCGAGCCGGGACACCCGGCTCGAGGATACGCACCCGTACTTCCGGATAAATAATATGCGGCAACAGATCAATAGCGAGGCGATCGAGTGAGAACACGCCGATCACAACCACGGTGAGTGCTAACATCACGACGGCAACGGGTCGACGTACCGACCAGGATGCAAGTCCTCCACTACGAAAACGTTGACG
>JAHEIJ010000359.1 GCA_024639445.1 Gammaproteobacteria bacterium | reverse complement strand
TGCAGGAAATGCTTGCGGATGGCGATGATCTCACCCGCCTGCCCGCGATTGGTAAGGACCTGGCCGCCAAGATAGAAGAAATCCTGGCTACTGGTCATGCCAAAGCGTTAGACAAGTTACACAAAGAAGTGCCTGCCAGTCTCGAGGCATTGCTCAAGATTCCGGGACTGGGGCCCAAGCGCGTCAAAGTCCTGTACCAGGATCTGCATATCAAAACCCTGAAGCAACTGGAAAACGCCGCCCGCCGCGGTAAATTGTCAGCCTTGCCAGGCTTTGGTGCCAAGACCGAACAACGGATTCTGGAAGCGGTGGGCGCTCACCGCAGCCTGGAAAAGCGTTTTTTACGCCACGTCGCGCGGCAATATGCCGAACCCTTGGTACAATACCTGCAGGCGGTCGCCGGTGTCAGTAACGTGGTGGTGGCGGGGAGTTATCGCCGCGGCAAGGAAACAGTAGGGGATCTCGATATTCTGGTCAGCGCCAAAGCAAACAGTTCGGTGATGCAAAAATTCGTGGCCTATGATGAAGTGGTTGAGATCGTGTCCAAAGGTACAACCCGGGCGACGGTGTTTTTGCGTAATGGCCTGCAAGTTGATCTCCGGGTGGTCGAGCAGCTTAGCTTTGGTTCGGCATTGCATTATTTTACCGGTAGCAAGGCCCATAATATTGAGGTGCGGCGGCTCGGCCAGCAACGTGGCCTGAAGATCAATGAATACGGTGTGTTCAAAGGGGAGCAAAGCATTGCCGGTAAAACCGAAGCTTCCGTGTTCAAGGCCGTGGGGTTGCCCTTTATTCCACCCGAACTGCGTGAAGGCCGGGGTGAAATCGAGGCGGCGCAAGCGAACGAATTACCGCACTTGATTACGCGGGATGATTTGCAGGGAGATCTGCATGTTCATACCAGGGCAACGGATGGCAATGCGACTATTGAGGAAATGGCACTGGCGGCCAAACAGGCGGGTCTTAAATACCTGGCCATCACCGATCATTCACAACGCCTGACGGTGGTGCATGGCCTGGATAAAAAACGCCTGCAACAACAGCTTGAAGAGATCGATAAGTTAAACAGTAAGTTAACTGGTATTACTATCCTTAAAGGGATTGAGGTGGATATTCTGGATGACGGACATCTGGATTTACCGAATAGTATCCTGTCACAACTGGATCTGGTCATCGGGGCAGTGCACACCAAGTTCCGTTTATCCCGCAGTAAACAGACCACGCGAATCCTGCGTGCCATGAATTCCAGATACTTTTCCATCCTGGCGCATCCGAGTGGCCGTCTTCTCGAAGAGCGTGAGCCTTACGAAGTGGATATGTCCCGGATTATTGAAGAAGCACGGAAACGCGGCTGTTATCTGGAATTAAATAGTCAACCCCAACGGCTGGATCTGATCGACACCTATTGCCAACTGGCAAAGGAACAGGGCGTATTGATCAGCATCAACAGCGATAGCCACTCAACCAATGGCTTTGGTTTGCTGGAAGGCGGCATTCACCAGGCGCGGCGTGGCTGGTTGGGAAAAAACGATGTCATTAATACCTGTTCCTTGCGCGAAGTACGCAAGTTGCTCAAGGTCACGATGGGCTAACAGGATTGCTTATTCGCTTTAATGAAATGGATATAAGTTAATGCCATACTGATATATCCGGTTGGTAACCCGATTAACGAATTAGGGAGAATTGTGATGGTGATATCAGCAACAATTGAACGCTATTTAATCCAACACCGGGTGGACTATGAATTGATACCGCATCCAACGACCTATTCCAGTCACGATACTGCAAAAGCCGCGCATATTGCCGATGATCATATCGCCAAAGCGGTCATTGTTAAAGACGAGCAAGGCTATGCCATGGTCGTGATTCCGGCCAGTCACTGGTTGAAACTGGAGGCATTACAACAGGAGGTGGATCGCGATTTTGTGCTGGCAGCGGAGTCTGATGCGACAAAGCTGTTTCCGGATTGCGCCCCGGGCGCTATACCCCCTCTGGGACCGGCCTATGATCTGGAAACATTCATGGATGAGCGCTTAGCCTCCCTCGCCAATGTTTATTTTGAAGCCGGTGACCATGAAGACCTGGTGCATGTCAATGGCGATGCCTTCCATACTTTGCTCAAGGGCGTGCGGCACGGGCATTTCAGTCATGATGACTGAGTGATTTTTATGGTATCAGTAAACTGTTAATGCGCCATCGATCAGTTCCTGTCGGATCCGCGCGATATCGGCCAGTTGAT
>JAHEIJ010000358.1 GCA_024639445.1 Gammaproteobacteria bacterium | reverse complement strand
CTTGAGACGGCGGCAGAATTGAAAGTACCGGTGTGCCTGATGCATATGCAAGGTGAACCACGTGCCATGCAGGCTGAACCCCGGTATATGGACGTAGTGACTGAAGTGCTGGAGTTTTTACTGCAGCGGGTTGCAAGTTGTGAAGCGGCAGGGATCTCACGAGAAACACTGATGATCGATCCCGGTTTTGGTTTTGGTAAAACACGACAACATAATCTTACGCTGTTTCATGATCTGCAACGATTTGTTGCCACGGGCTTACCACTGCTGGTGGGCGTGTCTCGCAAGTCCATGATCGGTCAGGTACTGGATATTCCAGTTACACAACGCATGCCGGCCAGTGTTGCACTGGCGGGTTTAGCTACCTGGTTGGGAGCGGAGATTATTCGTGCGCATGACGTGCAGCCTACCGTGCATGCCGTTAAAATGTGTCAGGCAATTAAAAATACATCCGGACAACTATGACTCGACGTTATTTTGGAACTGACGGTATCCGTGGCAAGGTAGGGCAATATCCTATCACTCCGGATTTTGTGCTCAAACTGGGATGGGCTGTCGGTCGCGTATTGGCCGGTGATGGTAGCCGCAAGGTTTTGATTGGTAAAGATACGCGCATTTCCGGCTACATGTTTGAATCCTCGCTGGAAGCGGGATTGACTGCGGCGGGTGTTGATACCCTCCTGCTTGGACCCATGCCGACACCGGGCATCGCCTACTTGACCCGAACCCTGCATGCCAACGCTGGTATCGTGATCAGTGCGTCACATAATCCCTTTGATGACAATGGCATCAAATTCTTTTCCGCTGAAGGGACCAAGCTGCCGGATGATGTGGAACTGGCTGTCGAAGCTGAGCTTGATAACGACATGCAATGTCAGGATTCGGCCCATCTTGGTAAAGCGGTGCGCGTTACTGATGCGGCGGGGCGGTATATCGAATTTTGTAAAAGATCGTTATCCCAGAAATTAAGTCTGAGCGGACTGAAAATTGTCGTCGACTGTGCGAATGGCGCCACTTATGACATCGCACCCAAAGTATTTGATGAGCTGGGTGCTGAGGTTATCGCCATTGGCGATGATCCCGATGGGATGAATATTAATGAAGGATGTGGATCGACACAGCCTGAATGGTTACAAAAGAATGTGCGCATCTCGAATGCTGATCTGGGTATTGCGTTCGATGGGGATGGTGACCGGGTCATGATGGTGGATTCGCATGGCAATCTGGTTGACGGTGATGAACTGCTCTACATCATAGCGCGGGAGCGCCTGCAGTCAGGCAAGTTGTCTGGCGGGGTGGTGGGAACCGTCATGAGTAACCTGGGACTGGAGCATGCTCTGGCTCACAGTGAGATACCATTTGTACGTGCCAATGTTGGGGATCGTTATGTGATGGAGCAATTGCTGGCACAAAATTGGTTGCTGGGTGGGGAATCTTCCGGGCACATAATTTGTCTCGATCGGACGACTACCGGGGACGGGATTATTGCTGCCTTGCAGGTACTGGCATCCATGGTTAAATCAGAGCAGGGATTGGGAGATTTACGTGCCGGTATGGAGAAGTATCCCCAGACGCTGGTTAATGTCCGGCTGAACAGGCAGATGGATGTAATGGGCCTGCAATCGGTCAAAGACGCAATTCAGGTCGCCGAGCAGCAACTGGCGAATACTGGTCGAATCCTGTTACGACCTTCAGGAACCGAGCCCTTGATTCGGGTAATGGTCGAGGGACAGGACACGGTTGTCGTGGAACAGATTGCCAATGATCTTGCTGCGGTCGTGCGTTCAGCGCTAAGTGGCTGAAAATAAGTCGTTTCCGCGTATTTTCCCGCTGACTTTGATTGATTTATTGTCGCGCTAACGGTAAGCTTGCGCGCTCTTTAATTTGTGCTAATTGAACCTGGATAGAGGATTTCTATGCGTCAAGCCCTGATTGCCGGTAACTGGAAGATGAATGGCTCTCGCAGCAGCAATAAGGCGCTGTTGGATGGGATCAAGGCAGGCATCGGCGAAGTAAAATCAGCCGAAGTGGTAGTCTGTGCTCCTTTCGTTTACCTGTCCGATGTCGAGCAGCAACTGGCGGGTACTGCGATTGCCTGGGGTGCGCAGAACCTCAGTACCGAGGAAAAAGGCGCCTTTACCGGAGAAATCGCGGCCTCGATGCTGCTGGATTTCAAATGTAAGTATGTGATTGTGGGACATTCCGAACGCCGCTCCCTCTATGGTGAAGATGATGATATC
>JAHEIJ010000110.1 GCA_024639445.1 Gammaproteobacteria bacterium | reverse complement strand
GCATCAGGGCATGAATATAGTCCGGATTCGTATCACGCAAATGGATATAGCAAATCTCGTGATCCAGCAGCAGATTGTCACCACCCTGTGCCGCATCACTCACACAGTGCAACAACATGCCACGAATCCGTTGCTCCACAGAATTATAATAACCGTCCGTATGCCAACTGATTGGTAGATTACTGTATGGAATATAACCCTGCTTGCGTCCCTCGGGGATCACCTGCAGAGAAGTGATACTGTCTTCATCCGCACACAAATTACTGTCCAGATGTGTCAGGCCGAACTGGCGACCCAGGGCATGGATCACCGATTTATCGACGGGTGCAGAATCAGCGAACTGGTATACCGCCATATTGGACTTGCGAAGACTCTTCAGCATCGCCTGATACTCACCGTCCGTAAGTTGACTCCCATCCCTGATCTCCACCAGGAGCTCAGCGGCGTTTGCAGGATAGTCGGCCAGCTTGGCCTCGCGCCAGGCCAGATAAGCCGAGTCATCCTCCAGGCTAAACGACCCCTCTGCCGGAATCATATCGATTTTCGTTTGTGTCATTTCAAGTGGTTGCATTCGTCATCGTCGTCGGTAGAATACGCTCACACTTTGCAGGTTATTTCCGAGTGATATACTCAGGTTTAACAAAGTGATTCAACCAGTTTGTGTAGATGTGGGTTATCTCGATCTTTATCAAGATCAAGACAAGCAATAAAGTCTTCACCACCATATACTACCGGGCTGATGGTTGCGATTTAACCACAGCGGTGCAGGCTGGCTGAATACCCAGCTTGTGATAGATGCATAAGTTTTTGTTATTACCAGAAAAATTTGAATTTTCATCGCAGTGGTGGGCTGAAAATTTCACTCACGCTGCAAACAGCTGGCTAGTGCGCATACCCCATTGGGGATAAGCGGGGTTGAGTCATTCACCCCATCAGTAAGGTAGGCGTATCAAGCTGGCCGCCATAGACTGCGTCACAACTTGAATTGTAGCTAGCAACCCGTGCGGACGGGGGCTAAGATTGTAGTTTTCGGCTTAATCGGGTAACCCCTTAAGGAGAATGCCATGCCTAAAAAGATACACGACACTCCGATGCTGGACGAACTGGAAAATGGCCCCTGGCCGAGCTTTATTTCTGGTTTCAAGCGTCTGCGTGACGAGCATCCTGATGAACGGATCAACGAAACAGTAGGTTCGCTGCTGGGTCAGCTCGAACACTCTTACGAAACCCGCAAGGGTTATTGGAAAGGCGGTACTGTTTCCGTATTTGGTTATGGTGGCGGTATCATCCCGCGTTTCTCCGAAGTCGGCGACGCTTTCCCTGAGTCCAAGGAATTCCACACCCTGCGCGTTCAACCACCGGCAGGAAATTACTATACCACCGATATGTTGAACCAGTTGGCAGACAGCTGGGAAAAATGGGGTTCTGGCCTGGTCACTTTCCATGGTCAAACCGGCAACATTATGTTTATCGGTACCACCACTGATAACACTCAGCACTTCTTTGACGAAATCAACGAATATGGTTGGGACCTTGGCGGTGCCGGTCCATGTGTACGTACCGCCATGTGTTGCGTCGGTGCGGCTCGTTGCGAACAGTCCTGTGCTAACGAACACGGTATTCAGCGTCACCTGGTGAACGAATTCGTTGACGATGTTCACCGTCCGGCTCTGCCCTACAAGTTCAAGTTCAAGGTTTCCGGTTGCCCGAATGACTGTCAGAACTCCATCGAACGTTCCGACTTCGCCGTGATTGGTACCTGGCGCGATGAAATGAAAATCGACCAGTCTGAAGTGAAAGCTTTTATTAAAGCCAAAGGCCGTCAGTATGTACTCGATAATGTCACCAGCCGTTGCCCCACTAACTGCATAAACCTGAATGATGATGACACGCTGACCGTCGACAATCATGAATGTGTACGTTGCATGCATTGCCTGAACGTCATGCCTAAAGCCCTGTCTCCGGGCGATGACAAGGGTGTTAGCATCCTCATCGGTGGTAAGCGTACTCTGAAGATCGGTGACCTGATGGGCACCATGATTGTTCCCTTCAAGAAACTGGAAACGGAAGAAGATTATGAAAGCCTGGTTGAGATGGCTTCCGACGTTATCGACTTCTTCGCTGAAAATGCCCTGGAACACGAACGTACCGGTGAAATGATCGAACGTATCGGCCTGGTTAACTTCCTCGAAGGTATCGGTATCGAGGTCGATCCGAACATGGTTAGCCAACCGCGTCAGTGTTCTTACGTCAACATGAGTGGCTGGGACGAAGAAGCCGAAAAATGGTTCCAGCGTAAGGCTGAACAGGCTGCAGGATAATAACCGTCAGGTTATTTCGAATTACGAAGTAATTAAGATACGAATCAGGAGAAGAATATGGCACTAGAAGATATGCGACCGCCAATCGAATCGGGTTGTCCTGACGGCTTCCAGTACATTCATCCGGTAATGCGCAAAAACTACGGCCAGTGGAAATTCCATGAACATCCGCGTCCCGGCGTGCTGCGTCACGTTGCCCACAGTGGCGATGAAATCTGGACCGTTAAGGCCGGCACCCAGCGTATTCTGGATGTGTTTTCACTGCGCAAGCTGACCGCAATTGGTGACAAGTACGCTGATGGTTATGTGCGTTTCACCATCCGCAGTAACATCGAGTACATGGTATCTGATGAATCCAAGGTTCAGCCAATTATCGATGCGCTGACTGAAGCCGGTTTCATCGTGGGTGGTACCGCTAACTCCGTGGCAATGATTTCGCACACCCAGGGCTGGCTGCATTGCGACATTCCTGGCACTGACGCCTCCGGTGTTGTTAAGTCGATGATGGACGAACTCATCGATGAGTTTACCAGCTGTAATATGCCTAACCGTGTACATATCACCACTTCCTGCTGCCAGATTAACTGCGGTGGCCAGGGTGATATCGCCATCAACGTGCAGCACACCAAGCCGCCGAGGATTGCACACGATCTGGTTGGTAACGTCTGTGAACGTCCTACCGTTGTTGCCCGTTGCCCGGTTGCGGCAATTCGCCCGGCCATGGTTAACGGCAAGCCTTCGCTGGAAGTTGATGAAAAGAAATGCATCTGCTGTGGCGCATGCTTCCCGCCCTGCCCACCGATGCAGATCAACGATCCGGAAAACTCCAAGCTGGCTATCTGGGTTGGTGGTAATCACTCCAATGCGCGTAGCAAACCGACCTTCCAACGTCTGGTTGCTGCCGGTGTTCCGAACAATCCGCCGCGTTGGCCTGAAGCTACTGCTATCGTCAAACAGATCCTCAAGGCTTATAAAGAAGGCGCGAAAGATTGGGAGCGAATCAACGACTGGATCGAGCGTATTGGTTGGCCGCGGTTCTTTGAAGTTACCGGCTTGCCGTTCACCAAGTACCACATCGACAACTGGCGTGGTGCACGTAACAGCCTGAACGCTTCAACTCATATCCGCTTCTAATTTGTAAGGAATGTTGATCAAATGAAGTTTGCTATACAAGTAAACGAAGGTCCTTATAACCACGAAGCTTCCGTGTCGGCCCTGAACTTTGTCAGGGCCGCCGTGGACGCAGGTCATGAGATCTTCCGAGTCTTCTTTTATCATGATGGTGTTAATAACGGCACCCGTTACACCACTCCACCCCAAGACGATATTAATATCGTCAACGCATGGTCGGAACTGGCTGAAAAACACAGCATGGACCTGGTGGTTTGTGTTGCTGCCGCACAGCGTCGCGGGATTGTTGACGAAGGTGAACAGGAGCGTAACGGCAAGGACGGCAATAATATTGCTGCCGGATTCCGTATTTCGGGCCTGGGTCAGTTAATTGAGGCCGGTATTCAGTCCGAACGCCTTGTTGTGTTTGGCGATTAATGGGGTATTGCAATGTCTGATATAAAGAAATTTATGTACGTCAATCGCACGGCCCCCTACGGTACGATATACGCCTGGGAATCCCTGGAAGTCGTACTGATTGGCGCCGCGTTTGAACAGGATGTATCGGTCGCGTTCGTTGATGATGGGGTTTACCAGCTTCTCAAGGGTCAGGATACCTCTGAACTCGGCATCAAGAATTTCTCGCCGACCTATGCCGCTCTGGGTGATTACGACGTCAACAAACTCTATGTTGAAAAAGAATCACTTGAAGCACGTGGTCTGACGATTGACGATCTGATGGCTCTGAAATACGAAGACGAAGATGACGACTGGGCAGAAAAAGATTCTATCCATGTCGTTCCCGCTGCTGAGCTTGCTGACATACTGGAACAGCAAGAAGTGGTATTTAGCTTCTAAGAGAGAATACGAGAATGTCAACGTTACACACTGTAAATAAATCGCCTTTTGATCGCAGTTCCCTGGAAACTTGCCTGCGTCTTGCCGGTAAAGGGAATGCTGTACTGTTACTGGAAGATGGCGTCTATGGCGCCATGCGGGGTAGTAATGCATCCGGTATGGTTGAAACTGCGCTGTCTGATGTTTCTATCTATGTACTGGGTAGTGATATGAAGGCCCGTGGCGTGGATGTGGACAAAATTATCGATGGAATCAAGGTTGTCGATTACAAAGGCTTTGTGGATCTGACTGTTGAACACGACAAAGTCAACGCTTGGCTGTAATTATTACTATCACAGTTTTATAACGAAGAGGAAAGCACCATGGGTATTGATGTAGGTGGAAAAGTCCTGGAAACCGATGAAGAAGGTTACCTGGCAAATCTGAACGACTGGGAACCGGCTGTGGCTGAAGCTATGGCAAAGGAAGATGGTACCGAACTGGGTGAGTTCCATTGGGAAGTGATCAACTTCCTGCGTGAGTACTATGAAGAGTACCAGATTGCTCCTGCAGTACGTGTTCTAACCAAGGCTATTGGTAAAAAGCTGGGTAAGGACAAAGGTAACAGCAAGTACTTGTACGAACTGTTCCCGTATGGTCCTGGTAAGCAAGCATGTAAATACGCTGGTCTGCCGAAACCGACTGGCTGCGTATAAGCTGAATATAGCTGGAGGGGTGTTTATTCCCCTCCTCTCTATAATACGCCAATAATTCTCAACGTAGAGGGAACAGTAGCATGTCGGCTCTGTCGGTTACTTTTGCGCTCACTTTTTATCTGGCGACTGCCTTACTCATAGTCGGTCTGGCTAGAAAAATCTGGCAATATGCAAAGACTCCTGCCCCGTTAAACATTGCCACTACACCGGCCCCGGTAACTAAATCCGGTGTGGTCGTGCGCATGGCACAGGAAGTCGTGCTGTTCACCAGTTTATTCAAAGCCAACAAATGGACCTGGCTGTTCGGCTGGATGTTCCATGTGGCCCTGTTGCTGGTACTGCTGCGCCACCTGCGTTATTTCACCGAACCCGTTTGGTTCTGGGTTGATCTGATTCAACCATTCGGCATGTATGCTGCCTTTGCCATGGTCGCCGGTCTGGCTGGCCTGTGGGCCCGCCGTGTTCTGGTGGATCGTGTTCGCTACATTTCTTCGCCCTCTGACCATCTGATGCTTGCATTACTTATGGGCATCGGTCTGAGTGGTCTGACGATGAAATATGTTGCTCATACCGATATCGTCGCTGTTAAACAGTTTTTCCTGGGCCTGATGGCCTTCAGTATTCAACCGCTGCCGAGTGATCCCGCCCTGTTGATACACCTGGGTTTGGTAGCCTTGCTGATGCTCGTGTTTCCCATCAGTAAACTTCTGCATGTACCGGGCCTGTTCTTCAGTCCGACTCGTACTCAGGTTGACAACCCACGCGAGAAACGTCGTCTCGCAGGATGGGCTGCCAATCTTGATGCTGAACCGACAGAGTAACTTGATTACTCAACACGATTACGTTTGAGGAAAGTACTGTGGCTGATTTTGAAACACCAGAATTAAAAGAAATCCCCATTATTCCCCATATTAAAGAAGGGGCAATGGCGCACAGCAAACCATTTGTTGCCAAGGAGGAGTATCAGGAGCCATTAGGCTATCCTGGTGAGTTGATCGACAACTGGGAACAAGTGGCTGTCGATAAGCTCGGTGAACTGAAAGGTAAATACCGCTCACTGCAGGTCTTTCTGGATTCCTGCGTTAAATGTGGCGCCTGTACTGATAAGTGCCATTACTACCTGGGTACCGCGGATCCCAAGAATATGCCCGTGGCACGTCAGGATTTATTGCGCAAGGTTTATCGTCGCTATTACACCTTTGCCGGTAAGTACTTCCCGAAACTGGTCGGTGCGGTAGATATGACCAAAGATGTGCTGGATGACTGGTACAGTTATTTCCACCAGTGTTCCCAATGCCGTCGCTGTTCCGTGTTCTGCCCTTACGGTATCGATACGGCTGAAATCTCCATGGCCGCACGCGAAATCATGGACGATATCGGCATGGGCCAGAAGTATTGCAACGAAATTATTGTTAAGGTTTTTACAATTGGTAATAACCTGGGCCTGCCGGAACCTGCCCTGGCGGATACCCTGGAAGGCCTGGAAGAAGAAGTTGAAGAGGATACCGGTGTACCGGTCAAATTCCCGCTGGATGTTAAAGGTGCCGATATCCTGCTGGTCACCCCCTCCGCCGACTTCTTTGCCGAGCCTCACGTCGATGGTCTGATTGGTTATGCCAAGGTTTTTCATGAAGCCGGCGCCAGCTGGACCTTGAGTTCCTATGCGTCTGAAGCGGCGAACTTCGGCATGTTCATCGGCAGTTATGAAAACATGCGGCGTATTTCCCGCCGTGTTCGTAAGGCTGCGCAGGAACTCGGCGTTAAACGCATCATATTTGGTGAATGCGGTCACGCCTGGCGTGTCGCCTACGCGTTCCTCAATACCTATGCCGGTCCCTGGGATTTCCTGGATCCGAACTACCCGGTACCGCAGCACATCTGTGAATATACCTATGACCTGATTCAGGAAGACAAACTCAAGTTTGACAAGTCTGAAAACGATCATTTGACCATGACCTTCCACGATTCCTGTAACGTCGCGCGTGCGACACGTATGGGTGACAAACCGGGTGGGCAATTCACGATTCCACGTGCGATCATCAAGGCAACCTGTAATAACTATTACGATATGCCGGAAGACACCATCGGCGAAGCCACCTTCTGTTGTGGCGGCGGCGGCGGTCTGCTGACCGACGATTTGATGGAATTGCGTGTTAAAGGTGCGATGCCTCGTATGCAGGCCTATAAAACAGTTGTCGAAGATCAAGGCGTAACCCATCTCGCCGCAATCTGTGCGATT
>JAHEIJ010000357.1 GCA_024639445.1 Gammaproteobacteria bacterium | reverse complement strand
CGTTTATAACCGTCTCGCGCTTGCTGTTCGATGCCGGTCTGAATGTCCCCGAGGTCATCGATGCCGACCTGGCGCAGGGTTTCCTGCTGTTGTCGGACCTGGGCGATGAGCTGTACCTGGATGCGCTCAATGATGACAGTCGCGAGCGCCTCTATGGTGATGCGCTGGCGGGGCTTGCGGTAATCCAGGCCTGTCCGACGGGCGAACTGCCCCTGTATGACCGTGAGTTTTTGTTGCGCGAGATGGAGTTGTTCCGCGAATGGCTGGCCGGCAAGCACCTTGGCCTGGTACTCACGCATGCGCAAAACGGCATGCTGGACGATGCCTTTGCCCTGCTGGCCGACAATGCGCTGGCCCAGCCAAAGGTCTTCGTTCATCGCGACTACCATTCCCGTAACCTGATGGTGACCGGCAGCAATAATCCCGGGATTCTCGATTTCCAGGACGCGATGCTCGGCCCCGTGACCTACGACCTCGTGTCCCTGTTGCGCGACTGCTATATCAAGTGGCCTGCTGAACTGGTGGATGACTGGGCGCTGGGTTACCACCGGTTGGCGTTGCAGTCCGGTATTCTCCACGAGCAACATGATGATCCCGCATTGTTCCTGCGCTGGTTCGATCTCATGGGTGTGCAACGCCATCTCAAGGCGGCCGGTATCTTCGCGCGCCTGCATCACCGCGACGGTAAACCCGGCTACCTGGAAGATATCCCCCGAACACTGTCGTATATAACTGACCTGGCCGATCGGCAGCCGGACCTTGCACCGTTGTGCACATTCATCGATAACGAGGTATTGAGTCGACTGTAAACCGGGCAGTCGCAGACATGGATGTCAGGGCCACGTTGAAACCGGGCGTAAACGGTACTATGGGCCTGTTGCGGGAGTACGGGGAGCAGCTGGTTTGCGTTCGCTATCGCTACGACAAGGCATGTCGCATGCACTATAAAACACTCGAGCTTATTGTCGAAGAATAAGGGCTGGATGCCGGATGTACTGGTGCGCCCTGTTCAACGGGCCTATTTCCAGGATCGGCTATGGCGAAAGCGAGCTGCGTGAACAGGTCAAACAGGCCGGTGGTTACTGGAATCCGGAGAAAAAGGCCTGGCACCTGTCATACAGGAAGATGCTGGAATCAGGCCTGGAAGCACGTATTATTGATCAATCTCTCAAGTTCTGATTTATGTAGATGCCAACTATATATCTACATATAGAAATTGAATATCTACAGCTGCCAGTTGTTGGCAGATGTGCCAATGTCTTCCAATAGTAGTAGTACGTAAAAAGTAATACCTGAGAACGGGGAGGAAATATCATGGAAGATATTACTGGCGAAGTGGATACAGTTATATTCAAGGAAGTAGTTAAGCGCGGGGTAAAATTAATTGTAATTGCCAGGAAGATAGAAAAAGCACAATGGCAATTGTCAGTACAGAATGAATTTGGTATTAGTTCTAATTGGATTGAATTCTTTCCAAGTGCCAAATCAGCTGTTGATATGGGTGTAAATACAATAGAAAAAGAAGGTATAGAGCCATTTATAGAGACTGAAGGCTATGAATATTTATTTGAGTGAAACGTATAACAAGACGCTCGTGCGCACACTTGACCGCTTTCTCGCGGCGCTGCCGCTCTGCTCGCGCCATCAATGGCAACTCAACTCAATCGTTTTGTAAATTAGGGGTACATTGACGATGCAAGCAATCTGGAACGGCGAAGTTATTGCAGATAGCACTGATACGATAGTGGTAGAGGGGAACCATTATTTTCCGGTTGAATCCGTGAACATGAAGTTCATGAAGCCAACTGATACCCATACAGTCTGTCCATGGAAGGGAGAAGCAAATTATTACTCGATTGACGTGGGCGGAGAAAAGAATATAGATGCAGCCTGGTACTACCCGGAGCCAAAGGAGCAGGCATCGAATATCAAAGGGCATATAGCATTTTGGAAAGGTGTCGAAGTCAGGTAATAGAATGCGAGAGCTTGCACATAACAATACAATCGGGTCGTTCGCTGCGACGCCGCTAAGCGTCGAAATTAGTAGTGTCAGAGCACAATTTAGGCTTATATTAGTAATTAACTTGCTCTGACACCTTTTATTCAAGCCGTCCTGTTTTATAAAATCAAATTAACGATTCATGGCACAATATCAAATATTATGACAAACACTCAAAACGATAAATATCAATCCAGCCTCAAGAAAGCCTGGTTAATTTATGCGCTAATCACAATTGTTCTTAT
>JAHEIJ010000356.1 GCA_024639445.1 Gammaproteobacteria bacterium | reverse complement strand
GGCCTGGATGAAGTCAGTTTCGAGACCAATGATGCGAACGAGGCCGCGATGGTCGCGGGCAAGCGTATCAACGAAAATTTAACTGTGCGCTACGTGTTCGGTTCGATTGGGGCGCCCGGCTCGTTCAGAATTCGTTATACACTCGGCCGCGGCTTCAGCCTGGAAGCGAGCACCGGAGCGCGGCAGTCTATGGATTTGATATACCTGCTGGAGCGCTAACTGTATGATTGAAAATCGGCAAGATCACATTGCTTTGGCAGGAATATGAAACTATTTGGCAATAAGGAATTGATGTTATTGATTATTATCGCGTAATCAAGACTGCCTAGACACTCAACATGCAAACCCTGTATGACGATCAGGCTACAAGATATGCTTTAGAATAATCTCAATTATTGATAAATCTCAACAACCCTGGTTTTATTATTCATTAGTCTAAGAGTTTGCTGTTATGGAAAAACCCGAAGCAGTGTGGGATAACATCCGATAATTAATTAACCGAAGAGGGTGGAGATATGTACGGAAAATCTTATACAAAGATAAGCGTCGCGATGCTCGCAATTTGCCTGGGTTTATACCCGGCATGGGCGCAGTTACCACCTCCACCGACCAAGCAGTCACTGGCCGACGTCTATACCGGCAAGTCCTATTCGCCTTATGCTGGCCGTGGTTTTCCCAGCCGGATCTACTGGGGCGATACTCATCTACACACGGCAATGTCATTCGATGCCGGTGCATTCGGTAACCGCCTCGGTCTCGATGAAGCCTACCAGTTTGCTCGTGGTGATGAGGTCGAATCTTCGACTGGCGTTCCAGCAAAACTGTCACGGCCGCTCGACTGGTTGATGGTTGCCGACCACTCCGACAACATGGGTTTCTTCCCGGACCTGCTAGCAGGAAGTCAACACCTGCTTGCCGATCCCATGGGACGGGATTGGTATGATCGCATCCAGGCGGGCGAAGGTGTCGATGTGGCGCTGGAGATTATCGGCCTGTTTTCCCAGGGCAAGGTCCCTGACAGCCTGATGTACTCACCCGACTCGATGCCTTACAAGTCAGCCTGGCAGGAAACCATAAAAGCGGCGGAAAAATACAATGATCCGGGTAAGTTCACCGCTTTCATTGGCTTTGAATGGACCTCTCTGATCAAGGGCGACAACCTGCATCGCGTGGTCATGTACCGTGATGGCGCCGACAAGGCTTCGCAGATGGTTGCATATACGACCTACCCGCCACTGGGCAGCCCGAATCCGCGGGACCTGTGGAAATGGATGTCGACTTACGAGGAGAAGACCGGCGGTGATGTACTCGCCATCGCCCACAATGGCAACCTGTCCAACGGCATCATGTTTCCACTGGAAGAACAGTACGATGGCAAGAACCTGGATAAAACCTACGTCACCGAGCGCGCCAAATGGGAACCGGCCTACGAGGTCACCCAGATCAAGGGTGACGGTGAGACCCACCCCTTCCTGTCGCCCGAGGATGAATTCGCCGACTATGAAACCTGGGATGTCGGCAACCTGGATGTTTCCGTAGCAAAAACCGATGACATGCTGGCCGGCGAATATGCCCGCGAGGCGTTGAAGCGCGGTCTTGCCATCGAGAAAAGTCTCGGTACCAACCCGTACAAGTTCGGCATGATCGGTTCCACCGACAGCCATACCTCGCTGGCGACGGCGCAGGAAGATAACTTCTTCGGCAAGCATTCCGGCTATGAACCGGGTCCTGATCGCATGACTCACCCCTTCTTTGAAAGTGAAGCCGGAACACTGTATGCCTGGCAGCAGGTCTCATCCGGACTGGCGGCGGTTTGGGCGACCGAGAACACCCGCGAGTCGATCTTCGATGCCATCGCCCGCAAGGAAATCTACGGCACCACCGGCAGCCGCATGGCGGTGCGTTTCTTCGGCGGCTGGGAATTCACCGGGCAGGACATTAATAATCGACAACCTGCTTTCACCGGCTATAACAAGGGCGTGCCGATGGGTGGCGACCTTTCGAAAAAGCCCAACAACACGAAAGCTCCGACATTCATGGTTTTAGCATTGCGCGACCCCATCGGCGCCAACCTGGACCGTATCCAGATCATCAAGGGCTGGCTGGATGACAAGGGCAAGACCCACGAGAAGGTTTACGATGTGGCCTGGTCAGGCGAGCGCAAGCCTGACGCAAACGGCAAGCTGCCGCCGGTGGGCAACACCGTGGATGTGAAAAACGCCAACTGGACCAACACCATTGGTGCATC
>JAHEIJ010000109.1 GCA_024639445.1 Gammaproteobacteria bacterium | reverse complement strand
ACTGCAAAACGGTGACATCATTCGAATCGGTATGAATAACTTTAAATTCGTGGATGAACTTGATGGGGACCTGGATGAGACCGCCAAGTTGCAAAAGACATGGATACCCGGCGTTTATATAACTAAAAACAAGGACAAGAAAAAATAATTATCTTTTGAGTTTATGATGCTAACCGTCTGGTGAGATTAACTCCGTGTGTTCATCAATAAACAGCTCGATCTGTAAAGCTGGGACAGCACCGCTGAAGCGACCCTTCTCTTCGCCATTTTGAAACAGGATAATGGTAGGGAAGCCGCGTACCTGGAAACGACCGGCGAGTTTCATGTTTTCACCTTCATCAACTTCCAGTTTGGCCAGCATAACCTTGCCATCCCGTTCATTCACCACCTGTTCCAGCAAAGGTGCCACAACCACGCAAGGTGGACACCATTCCGCCCAAAAATCCACCAGCACGGGCCTGTCATGTGAGGCCGTCAGGACATCCTGCTCGAACGTGTCGAGGGAAGTATCAATAATTAATTTATCAGACATGGCTTGAAATTCGACTGGCATTGAACAAAAACCGACGTATTATAAGAGCAGTAATGTCAATTGGCCATCGGTGATTCATCAGGTAAAAAATTATGTCCGCCAAGGTTGTTAATTTTCAGTGTTCACCCAATTTATCCGACGCCATGGTTGCCGCCATTAGGAATTATGTGGCGGTACAATATCCGCCCGGCACGTCAGATTGTGCACTGGCTGCACGTGAAGCCTTGTTAACAGTGGCGGATGATATTGAAACCGTCTGCCAGGCAGAACCGAGCGTCAATTTGAGCCGACGATTGCGGACCATGTTGAAAATTGCTATTAATTATTACTGTGACCAGTATTCTGAAGGAGAGCCCAGGGAAGCGGGGCGTAATGCTATGCTGAGTGCATTACAGGGGGAGCAGGTCGATGATGCACTTATCGCGCCCCTGTTGCCTCATTGAGAGTATTAATAAGGATGTTGGCGTATATGTAATCGATAGAGGATGAATGAAAGCAGGTAGTCGAGGACAATAAACGCCAGCACAATAAGAATAATTTGTAGCCAGCTTAATTCTAAAACACCGCGTACCGCGAGCAGCGGCAACAGGGATTCAGGTATTTGATCTAGGCCAGGTGCCATGCCGCTGGCGGGAATCGCAAGTCGACGCTTGATTAAACTGGCGAGCAGATCCCCCAACATGGCCATAGCGGCAAATAACAAGCCGAGTAAAGGGGGCCAACCCATTAACCAGGCCAGCAGCGTGGTACACAGTAACGCAGCAAGCACCCCGCGCAGGGTTTTACTGGCGCCAAACAAGGGGTGACCATCAGCCAGTTTCAGGCCAGCATCCAGCGGCCAGGCATAACGTGCGCCTGATAGCCAGCGAAAAATGATAGGGGCGCCATTCGCTGTCATTAATAGCAATATCAGTTCGATTTCCAGCATGCGTTTTCTTTAACCGTATCCGATGGTTGGTTTTGCCAATCTGACATGGAATAATGATAACTGACCATATCAATTGACAACATTATGTCTATTTAATTGTAGTCGTAAAATGTTTTTTCGATTCGGACTGAAGGAGTGCAGGCATGGAACGGATTTGTCCCTTTGGCAGTACGCTGGTTACGGAGACGTGTCATTGTGTTCATGCTGATCAGGTAGTGCGACGCGGCGGTGCGGAAATTATCTGTCAGAATGAGGTCGCCTATGTTCGTTGTACCGAGCTATTCCAACAGCTTAAGAATGTCGCGCTACCGGAATTCGAGGTAGAGGATGACCTCACCACCATGCCCCACAGTGTGCTGCAAAAAATCCAGTTTGGTGGCTTGTTGGGGTTGCAACAGTTAATCACGCAGCAACCTACCGACACGGTCGCTGATATTGCGGGTCTGCTGAATGAATTGGAAACAAAGTTCGGTACGCTGGACGACTTACCTTATATCGAGCTGATTTCAACCATTACGGAATACAAATTGAAACGCCGGCGCGGTCGGGGTTGACCTATTTTTAACTAATTAACAGGAGAAGCATTATGGGTAGTGAACTGCAAATCATCGATCAGCAGCAAGGTGAGGGGAAAGAGGCCGCAGCGGGTAAGCCGGTGGTCGTACATTATACCGGTTGGTTATTCGATGACGCCGCGGCAGATAACAAGGGTGAGAAGTTTGACAGTTCCCGCGATCGCAATGATCCGTTTACGTTCAACCTCGGTGCCGGTCAGGTGATCAAGGGCTGGGACCAGGGTGTCGCCGGTATGAAAGTCGGTGGTCAGCGTACGTTGATTATTCCCGCCGAGTTAGGCTACGGCGAGCGCGGTGCCGGTGGCGTGATTCCGCCCAATGCCACGCTGGTGTTTGATGTGGAGTTGCTCGATGTACAGGGTTAATAATTAAAGGGGGCTTATGCCCCCTTATTTATCCTGTACTTTTAATTATCAGGATTTACGTTCGTTCGCCAGGTTGACTTTGATCTCGCGGCCGAAAAATTCCGTTCCATCAAGATCACGAATTGCGGCACGGGCCTGTTTGCGATTCATTTCCACAAAACCAAATCCCCGCGGTTTGCGGGTTACCCGGTCCGTCATCAGGCGTATTGCATGGACCTGGCCGTATTCCTCAAACAGCTCACGTAGCGCATGGACAGGCATTTTAAATGCCAGATTACCGACAAAAATGGATTCAGTCCGGGTCTCAGCAGGCAGTTTTATGTTTATTGCAGTGATCACTGCACCGGCGAGCGCACCTGCAAGTAAGGCATAACTAAACACGCGCTGTGCGGGCTGAGTTTCCAGGCTCATGTGAGGGTAAAGGATGAAGCCGATGATAGCCAGCAGCAGGGCGATAATGATTGATTTAACAAAATATCCAATGGAAGGAACTTCAAATTTCATTTTAACGACAACTCTTTCAATTAGGTGAGAGGTGAATTACCGAATACAAAACAGCTTAACTGACCACCTATTTTAATCAGGATGCCCCGAAATTGACAATTTTTCTGACCCTGTAAAATTAAGGTGTATTATTACTGGCATTTAACCAAACGTGTTGGAGGGGATATTTATTGGCCGCTTTGGAATAATACGGCCATGACACTCAATACTGAGTTTTCGGGGAGTCCTGTAATTACTTCAATCATACTGATAACAAAAAAGATAAGCGGCATTAAAAAACCACCAAAAAATCCACTCATCAGCAATAACACAATAATGATCAGACCATAGGGTTCGAGTTGGCTCAGCATGTGAGAAAAACGTGGGGGCAGCAAGCCAACCGCGACTCGCCCTCCATCCAGTGGTGGTATAGGCAACAGGTTGAAGACCATTAAAATTACATTGGCGAAAATGCCAATCGCGCCCATGAAGATTAATGGTTCTTTGATAAACAGCAGACTATTCGGCAACAATGCGGCCAGGTGTATGATTAAACCCCAGCCGATAGCCATGAGAAGGTTGGCGGCTGGGCCTGCTGCTGCGACCAGAACCATGTCGCGACGTGGATTACGAAGATTGCGCCAGTCGACGGGTACTGGCTTGGCCCAGCCGAAAGCGAATTTAAAGAAAACAAGCATTAATAGAGGAACCAGTATCGTACCAACCGGATCAATGTGCTTGAATGGATTCAGTGTAAGTCGTCCCAGCATATAGGCGGTGTTGTCCCCTAATTTCTTGGCTACCCAACCATGGGAAACCTCATGCACCACAATCGCAAATAAAATAGGCAGTATCGCCATCGCGACGATTTGTACAATACTGAGTTGGGAACTTAACATGGTCTGAATTATAACAGTCCGGCGCCTCAGGTTCGAAAAAACAGGCGAAAGGCCGGGTTTGGTGTCAAAATCCTCTAAACTAAAAAGAAAAGCACACTATACATGTCCTTTGCCAACCATCTTGTTGCCCACCGGGGCTATCCGGCGCGCTTGCCGGAAAATACCCTGCCTTCCATCGAGGCGGCCTTGCAGGCGGGCGCCCGCTATATCGAGGTGGATATACAACTGAGCAAAGATGCCGAGCCGGTGCTGTTTCACGATCGTGACCTGCAACGGCTTTGTGGTCAGGACGGCGCCGTGCATGATTACACCTGGCACGAGCTACAGGTGTTTCGCGTTCACGATCGAAGTCGTGATATGGATAATGTACTGGATATTGCAATTCCCAATCTGCATGAACTCGTTGCACTGTTGCGGCAACATCCTGATGTCACGGTGTTCATTGAACTGAAACGCATCAGTCTGGAACGGTTCGGGATCCAGGAGGTGGTGGAGCAAGTCTTGCCCGTGCTGCAGCCTATCAAGAGCCAGGCTGCACTGATTTCCTATTCGCTCGAGGCCATGCAGTATCTGCGACAGACGAGTGACTATCCCCTCGGTGCAGTCATCGATGACTGGGCACAACGTGAACAACCCGCCATTCTGGCACTCAAACCTGAATACCTGTTTTGCGATCTTGAAAGCGTACCCGTCGATGCGACAATCGCAGGTAATGGCTATAAAACGGTGGTGTTTGAGTGTACCGATCCCCAGCGGGCCTACAAGCTGTTGCAACAAGGGGTAAACCTGGTGGAAACCTTCGCCATTGGCGAGATGTTGGCCTCGATGGCTGCCATAGGAGCACCGCTTGAGTGACGATCTCGATGTTCTGATTATTGGTGCCGGTATTCAGGGCGCCGGCGTGGCCCAGGCCGCGGTGGCTGCCGGTTATCGAGTCAGGATCCTCGAGCAGCAGGCCATTGCCGCGGGCACCTCAAGTCGTTCCAGTAAATTGGTCCATGGCGGGCTGCGTTATCTGGAAACGCATCAATATGCCCTGGTGCGCAAGACCCTGAAAGAACGCGACCTGTTACTCCGCATAGCACCGGAGTTGGTCAAACTCACACCGTTTTATATTCCGGTTTACTCCTCGACTCGACGTGGGCCCGGTCTTATAAGGATCGGTCTCATGCTCTACAGTCTGCTGGGTGGGCTGCGTGACACATCGCGTTTTCGCACTGTGCCGAAAACTGAATGGAAGCAATTGGATATAGCGCAAGACGGTTTGTTGGCGGTCTATCAGTTCTGGGACGCGCAGACGGATGATGCGGCCCTGACCCAGGCGGTGATCCACTCGGCGCAATCCCTCGGTGCGGAGCTGGCCTGTCCGGCAAGTTTTGTCTCTGCGCAGGCGACAGCAGACAGGATTGAAGTGGTGTACCGCCAGGCTGAGGAAGAAATGCGTTGTACCTCGCGAGTCCTGGTGAATGCCAGTGGACCGTGGGTGAATGAGGTCTTGGCCGGTATCACGCCACCTCAGTCTGGCCTTGCGGTGGAGTTGGTGCAAGGTACGCATATTGTGCTGGATAATCCGCCACCACGCGGGGTGTTTTATGTTGAAGCGCCCCAGGATCGGCGAGCGGTTTTCATTATGCCCTGGTATGACAAGATGCTGGTTGGAACGACGGAAACGGTTTATACGGGTGAGCCGGGAAATGAGACGCCGCTGCCGGCGGAGATTGAGTATTTAAGCAATGTCTTTAGTCACTATTTTCCGACCATGTCGGATCAGGTATTGGAGAGTTATGCCGGTCTACGGGTTTTACCCAAAACCGCCCATGCCCCGTTCCGGCGGCCACGGGATACGGTACTGCACATCGGACCGGAACGGGTCTTGAGTTTGTATGGCGGCAAACTCACGGGTTACCGGGCGACGGCAGACGAGGTGATGCAACGAATCAAACGCTATTTACCTGTGACCGAGCCAAAGGCGGATACCCGCACGCTCGGTTTGCATCCTGTTACAGATAATTCTGGCTGTTAGGCAATGCGGCTTTAACTGCGCATGGTTTGCAACATCAGTTCAAGCCATCGCTGATAGGCTTGTTTGAGCAAAGGATTGTCCATCGGCTCAAACCACTCACCCGGATTTTCTTCCGGCCAGTGCTGTGGGGAATCCGCCAGCAAATAGGCCGTGCCCCGGCCGGTGGCTTCACACTGCACCGGCCGATAGACCGGCAAGCCGGAGAGATCCGCCAGGCGTTGACACAAACCATCGAGATGCGAGAGTCCGCCGGTGATCTGGATCTGTTCCGGGGGAGAAGCCAGCTTGAGCATTTCATCCAGGCTTGCCTGTATCAGGAAAACGATGCTTTCAATCACGGCGACAGCGCGGGCCTTGGGATTTGTGCTCCCTTCAAAACGACTCGGAAAGTCGGAAACCCAGAAGGGTGCGCCGAGTCCCGAGATGCCGTTGAGGAACAACACCTCCGGGTTGGCATACTCTCTCAGCCAGTGGGGTAATTGCGATATCAAATCCGGGACGGTGTACTCAGTGGCAAACCATTCCAGCGCCGAACCGGCACCATTAACCGTGCCTTCCAACACAAACTCGGATTCATGTGCCTGCTGCAGGATCAGACTGGTTAACAATCGGCGGCCACTTATAGGGACGACACCGGAAGGACGAGACAGGAAAGCGCCGGTGCCAATATTGAGGTAGGCGGTGTTGGGTTGCAGCTCACCATAGGCATACATGGCGGTGGCCTGATCCCCGCTCACCAGGCGCAATGGGACCGTTGGCGCTTCGGCCAGTTGACCGTAGGCATGCAGGCTGGGGACACATTGGGGCAGGGGTTCGCGAGGAATATCGAATAGTTCGAGTAATGTTGTATCCCAGTCCAGGGTGCGGAGATTCAGCAACTGGGTGCGGGAGGCGTTCACCGGATCCGTGATGTGAGGCCGTTCCCGCACCAGATGAGAGGTGAGGAAACTTGCCATGGGGCCGAAGCTCAGGCGTTGTTCCGCCAGGGCCTTCTGGACGGCAGGCAGGTTGTCCAGGCACCAGCGCAGTTTACTCGCGCCGTAGTGAGCCGAGACAAACAACCCGGTGGTGGACTGGATCAGTTCGGCATGGGATTTGAGTGGTGGCAGTTGCGCCGCGCCTCGTCGATCCTGCCAACTGATGATGGGGCTGAGTGCTTCGCCGGTATTGCGGTCCCAGCACACCACGTTGGACCGTTGAGTGGCCAGTCCCGCTGCCTTGATTTCATGCAGCCTGTCGTCGAGTTCAGTCAGGACGGCACGCAGCGGCGTCTGAATCGAACTCAATAGTTCAGCGGCATCATATTCGATATAGCCTTGCGCCGTATGTTGTGCCTCGATGTCCTGAGATGCCTGGGTAACCAGAACCCCATGCTGATCGAACACCAGCACGCGGCTGGCATGGCCGCCCTGATCAATACACAGGTAAAGATTGTT
>JAHEIJ010000108.1 GCA_024639445.1 Gammaproteobacteria bacterium | reverse complement strand
CGATATACAGGTAACTGCCATGTTCGCCAACAGGGATATGATTGCCCGATGGTACAGTGCTGATCTCGAGGCGTGCCCAGTTCCCGTGAATTGTGTCGGTCCAGAATCCACCTTCGGGATCTTGTGTTTGCAGCCAATTGATCGTCTGCCGATAGACGTTACCTGGCATCGTATAGACCTTCACCTGCATACCGGTAATCCAACCGGTGTCTGTACCGATGAGTGGTCTCGCCTTTAATTTCAGTTTAAAGCTCCGGACATTCTTACCAATAAATATTTCACGATTGAATTTAAAAGCATTTTCATGGTAGCCCAACGTGAAAAATTGATCACTGCTCATCTCATTCCAACCTTCCTCCGGATCAATTTTAATAGGCCCTGTCCCGACATTGATGACAATACCAGCAACGACGAAGAGAAATAGTGCGCCCATGCGAGCTGCTTTAATATAATTATTTTTCATTGCTCGCCCCCTTGCCTCGTGGCTGTAACTGGGTTTTGATGGCTTGTTTTAATTTATTCAGGGACAGTAATGAATTCTTTTCGGTAATATCAGGTTCCAGTTCAGCTATTATTCGCTGAAGGTTCTTGTTCGCAGCATTATCTGCGTTGCGGCGCACGTCCTTGAAAGGCTTTCCGTTTAATATCGCCGTCTCAAGACTACGCTTCTGTTTTGCTGCCTGGACGCGTCCACGTAAATCAATTAAGCGCACGTTATCCGCTTCGACTTGTCCGCTGATGCGCACAATACGCAGAGCGACGGCCGACTGTTGCCGATCACGCATACGAGATTTTTTATTTTGTTTTATTTTCGCCAGATCGCGACGCATTGTTGCGACGTATTTTTTGTTTTCCTTGACTCGCTGGCTGCGATACTTGACTTGCTCGTTAAGCTTGTCAAGTTGGGCCTGGGTTTGCGGGATAAATGGAAGTGGATTGGCCGCAGTCCCATCTGCTTTTTCTCCATTTGATGCAAATACATCGAAGCAAACCAGCGGTAACAGAAAGACTACAACGTGTACGTATCGCCAACATTGATTTGATATAAACATGTCACCTCCCTATGTTTGTTCTTATCAAGAATTTGTAACCCTATACTCTAGTAATTCATTATGCATTGACATAAGTCAAAACGAAAATATAAATAGACACCCATCCTAAACTGACCTCATTATTTTGGCGTATCCACAACCATCGGGTTGGTGGGGTCGGAGGCCCATTCCTGTAGCGAGGCGGTATAGACGGCGACGTTGCTGAAACCCAGTCGGGTCATGATGAAGGCATTGGAAGACGCCACGATGCCACCACCACAGTAGGTAATGGTGCGGGCATTGCGGTCGCCATTGTGCATGGCAGCCAGTTCATCGTCCGAGCGGAAACGGCCTGTCTTATCGAGTAGCTTGAGTCCGTCGATATTCACCGCGCCGGGGATATGACCGGGACGTGCGTAGATGGTCATTTCACCGCGATAAAATTCTTCAGGCAGGGTGTCGATAAGGCAGACGGCGTCATCATCAATACCGGCAAACACCTCATCCCGGTCGGCGATCAGTTCCGGTCGGGGCGTGGGGGTTAACTGTTTCACCGGCCGGGTGACGGGCTCGATAGACAGGGGTCGAGCTTCAGCGGCCCAGGCGCCAAGGCCCCCGTCGAGAATCGCCGCCCGATCGAAGCCGACCCAGCGCAGCATCCACCAGACGCGAGCCGCCCACGCCGTATAATTCGTATCGTAAAGCACCACACGAGAATCATCACTCACACCCAGTGCCCCCATCGCGGCACAGAACTGCTCAGGCGTCGGCACGGCAAACTCGATCGGGCTGGTATTATCGGAGAGATGACCCTTGAGATCAGCGAACCCTGCATTCGGAATATGACCAACATCATAGTCAGGGCGTCCACTTACATTGTGAAAACTACCGTCATCTTCCGGTATCGTGCAGACTGTGCAGTCAAGCAACACCAGATCCGGGTCATCAAGATGTTGGCTTAGCCACTCAGTGGTAACAAGGGTATCCATCATCACCTCATTGTAAGTTATTTAATACCTCCGTCCCTTTTTTCACAGACTTTTGCCGCTTAATAACCACGCTTGAGATTGACCACATTCAGCATACGCTCGCCATTAACATAGCGGCGCAAGTTTTCGCGTACCACTAGCCAGTAGCGTTGCATTTGTCGATCCGAACCGGCACTGATATGCGGTGTGATAATGATGTTCTTCGTCTGCCACAGCGGGTGGTCTGCGGGGAGTGGTTCCGGGTCCTGCACATCGAGCGCGGCACCGCCAAGGTGCTCCGTATTCAGTGCGGCGATCAAGTCCGCGGTCACCACACTCTTGCCGCGACCGACATTAATAAAATACGTTCCTTGTTTCATGCTGCGGAAAAATCGGCGATCGAACATGTTTTTGGTCTTTGCTGTCAGTGGCGTGGTGTTGACCACCACATCGGCCTCCCCCGCGAGCTTGTGGAGTTCGTTGGGCAGACCTACATAGTCCACGAAGGCAGGCCCGGTACGTGAAGAATTGCGAATCGCGATTACCCGCATGCCCAGGGCATCGGCGCGCCTGGCAACCTCGGTTCCGATGCCGCCCAGACCCACAACCAACAGGGTTCGGTCCTGCACCTCCCACATGTCGATGCGTTTCACCGCCTTGCGGTCCCATTGTTGCGCCCGCTGGCGATCATGATAGACATAGAGTTTACGCGTCAGCATATACATCATCGCCATCACATGTTCCGCGATCCCTGGACCGTAGACCCGCTGCATATTGGTTACCAGGATCGGTCGTTGCTGCGCCAGTGGAGAACGGGTGCATTTATCCACGCCCGCTGAATAGTTGAGAATATAGCGTAATTGCTGGCCGTGCTTCAGATTGTCGTGGTTACAGTAACCGAGCAGCACGTCTGCCCCCTGTAATAATTCAGGGGAAACCTTGCGGGTATTGGCAACGATGATCTCCGCCCCACCGGCAACCTCGCGTAGCCACTCAATGGCGTCGGGTTTGGATTGGACCTGCCGATCCAACATGGTGATGACGATACGTTTTGGTTTACGCCAGTACGGAGCCTGTCGAATGGGTTGCTCGCTCTGTTTCAAGCCGAGTTGTTCGATCAGCCTGGTGGTAGCCGCATCCTGCCCGCCCGTCGCAATCAAGGGATATAGCAGGAACAACCCGACAATAGATAGCAGCTTGATACGCATCATAGGCCTCCTCGGCTCACTATCTGGTCACAAATGAAACATCTTCTTAATCCTTTTCAGCCCAGTCACGTATTTTACGTTTGAGTTTTTTCTCCACTTTTTCGCAAATGTCATCCCAGTCTTCTTTGTTTTTGTTTTTATCGTATTCCTGGGCGCCCTCTTCATCCTCGGCCCAGTTTTTTAACTTGTGCATGACTTTTTTCTCAACTTTTTCGCCTATTTCATCCCATTCCTTGTCACGCTTTTTTTGCGCTGCCGATTTACAACTCACATGACCACCGCCACCCCAGACAACGATGACCCCCAGCAGGAATCCAAAATCGTACCAGCCGCCGGTATTATTTTTTTCATAGACAATGACAGTGTCATTAAACAGGTGAATGATCAGACTAATAATCGAGATAACACCATGCCACAAGCCGTACCAGAAACCTGCCGGTGTTTCCGCAGCAAACTGAACATTCCCTGCCGTACAGGCCGTTAACAATAGCAAAAAAGGAATGAATACAAGCAACTTGAATGACAGACGATGTTGTGAATTCATAGTCTACTCCTTACTAAATTAAGCGCTCTCTGGCCTCGTTTATTATCACCGGGCCGACGCTTCTGGATCTAGCTTTGGCGATGAAGAGCGAATACTTGATCCCGGTAGCAGCGGGTTACAGTTCTTAATGGTCACCTTTCCTTGTAACAGATTGCCCTTGGAATATTCACTGAAGTAACAAGTATTCGTGGCGGGATCATAATTTTCTATCCATAAGTGATCCTCTTTCCAGGTCGCGGCGATGTGGTGTTGTCCCTTGGGTACTGTAATCGACATGACACCACCATAATGCTTAACGAATAGCTGCTGAAAGTGGAAAAAGTAAGCCCCCCAGCCAATGATCAGCGTGACCAGTGCACCAATAAATCCAATCTTCCATTTATCCGAACGGCCAAGAAAATAAAGAAAAGCGATGGCAACGGCGATAACCATCGTCCAGTAAAAATACGTAATCATTTTCTTGCCCTCTCCAGAAATAACTGTGGTTACTGTAAATACATATTACAGCATTTTAAAGGGAATATAAAAATTCTGATTGCAAATTGCGCCGGGAGCAACCGGAGGAAATGCAAAGTGTTGCAGGAACGATCCTTGCCTAGTAGTCATGACTCCATTTATTTTATTAGTATTAATTACTCTCTGACTCGTGTTTTCACTGTGCAGTCAATTCCACGCCGTGTTTGGACGCAACAGCCATCGCGATAAACTCTCCCAGCGAGTCCTGGCTATTATACCTTTGGGTGTTAACCTTAAACCCCACGGACTCAAATATTTTGTGGAAATCCTGCAACGAGATAGGATAATCCCGCAGGTTTACGTGTTGATTCATTGATTCGATCCCGGTTTTATTACCACCACGCTCAATGGCCGTGGTGCTTAGACTTTGCCTGTAGCGGATACGCCAATCAGGCTCGGTTGCGGCGCTATCTACTTCATCGAGGGTGAATGAGGGTTCCGTGATGGATGAGAGTACATCCTTGTCCAATAGCTGAAAAGACTCATCAGGATTTTCGGGATGGGAATCAGGTCTTCTCAGGTAGGGTTGGTCATCCGGACGAAAACAATCGTGATTAATAAATACCCCGTCATCTTCAAGCAGTTCAACGATCCGGGTCGCCAGGTAATGAATTTCTTCCGGCGTGCCATGGTGCAGGTTCATGCCCATGAATATCACATCATACTTAAGGGCGGGTTCGGCAGTGCGAAAATCCCAGGCATTACCTTCGTTGATCCGTACCTCGGTCACGTTCTTGGGGAATTCAAATACGGATCGTGCCTGCTCGACCTGGTCAGGATTAATATCAATACCGGTATAGTGAAAACACCGGTCCGGGAAACTCTCCATAATTTTCGCGATCACGATCGGTTCGCCACCACATGCCAGATCAAGAACAGTCAGAGGGCGCTCTGGCGTCCGCTTCTTCAACAGCAGCTCAAACATGTGGCGCCCACAGTCAATCGCCTCACGGTGTAACAACACATTACTTTCAACGATGAAGGGATAGAATCCATCGTTACTAAAAAGTTTTTCCCGGCGCATAAACGTAACCCTATGTCATGGTGATAATGAATTTATCTAATTCCCCTGCTATCTGTATGTGATAATCTTTAAATCTGGCAATAAAGGGGGCCAGAGAGTAATTGCTACAAATAAAAGACAAATTTAATATCAGTGATCAGTGCTCTCAGACCCCTATACTATATATATGGTTGATCCTTTCTACCCCACCCTCTACTTTTAGCCATATGGCTAGATAGTTCAAGCTGTGGTATCGCATTTAATCCTATTTTCTTAGGCATCATAACAACACAGGAGTCATATATGGGAAAGTTTCACGATCATCAGTTTCCCGGCGAAAGCGGACAATACCGTAAAGCCCGTGACGAGTTACTTATTGCCGAGACAAACTTAAGAAAACAAATCGAAGAGGTTGCCGAACAACGAAGAAACCTGCCAACAGGTGGAAAGTTAAAGGAAGACTACCGGTTTGAAGAGGGCGCAGTGAATTTATCTGATAAAAATACCGTAGAGCAAATACGCTTTTCAGAATTATTTCAAAAAGATAAGCATAGCTTGATTATTTACAGTTTTATGTATGGGCCAGACTGGGAAAAACCGTGCCCCATGTGTACTTCCATTCTCGATAGCTTGAATGGAACGGCCCCTCACTTACTAGAAAGAGTGAATTTTGTCGTCGTCGCAAAAGCACCCATTGATATGATTCGCGACTGGGCTCGAACCCGGGGTTGGAATAATCTACGGCTCTTATCTTCAGCAAACAATACCTATAACACCGATTATTTTGCAGAGAACTCGGACGATGACCAGATCCCCGCCCTCAATGTTTTCAGAAAGATCAATGGTGACATTCATCATTCCTGGAATGCGGAGCTGCTCTATACCCCCACTGAAGCGAATCAGAATAATAGACACGTCGATCTTATCTGGCCTTTATGGAATTTGTTTGATTTAACCTATGAAGGTCGAGGTACAGACTGGTACCCAAAACTTTCATAAGATTAACGGAGATAGAGTATGAAACTTTATACCTTGGCAGGTTCACCCAATTGCCGAAAAGTGATTGCCCTGATTCATCAGCTTGGACTAGAGGTTGATATTCAGCAATTGCACCCTACTGGTGACGATTTGGAAAAACCTGAATATCTGGCCATCAACCCTAATGGTATGACCCGCACGAGCATTTTTCACTAATGGTTATAGCATGAAGATAAAAAGTAGCATTGGTGGTAATAAAAAACCGCCCCTTAATTGGGGCGGTTATTAAACGTTGCAGATCAGAATCGAGTTACTTCTTTTGTTTGTGGCACATGCCGCAGGTAACCGGCGAGTCTTTCGGTATCGTCGCCTTAAGTACCCCGTTACCGTCTTCCACACAGTTTAGAGTTCCTTGCGTGTTTTTACAGGTCACCTCGCGTTCCACGGCGGTCAGCGAAAGTACCGTGCCCTTAAGGTCCGCACCGTGGCAGATTCGACAGTTATCGTTACCACCGCCACCGTAGTTCTTATGCTGGAAGTTCCAACGATCATCGACAGCGTTAACGATTGGGTGCATACCATGCGGTCCACCCAGTCCCATCGGCAGGCTGGCGTCGGTCGGCTCGTGGCAGACGTTGCACTCGATAATGGTACCGCCGTGGCCCTGGAGTTTGTTCGCCGCGACGTTGTCATTGGCAAACGGATTGGCGTTGGGCCACTCGGCGTGCGTGCTGCCATGGCAAGCCTCACAGAACAGGCCCGCATGCCCTGACTTCTGGATCCCGGATGAGCCTAGGTCGGAAATAACCTGGCCGCCGCTGCTGACCCGGTAGAGCTTCGGGTTGCCTATGGGTGGGCCGCCGGGGTTGTCGGGGTCCGGAGGACCAATCGGCAGATCAGCCTCGGTCACCACGTCCTCGGCGAAGCGCTTGTTGCTGGGCACAATCGGTGTGGCCTTGGTGTCGTTGGTGCGGTAGGCCTGCAGCAGACGAATGTTGTCCGGGTTACCCTGCGT
>JAHEIJ010000355.1 GCA_024639445.1 Gammaproteobacteria bacterium | reverse complement strand
CTCATTTCTCCCCGGTAGTCGGTTGCCGCCACCCATAAGCGCAGGATGTCCGCCCCCATGCTGTTGACCACTTTCTGCGGCGCCACCACGTTGCCTTTTGACTTGGACATTTTCTGTCCCTTGGCATCCACCGTGAAGCCATGGGTCAACACGCCGCGATAGGGTGCAACGCCCTGCATGGCGATTGACGTCAACAGCGAAGACTGGAACCAGCCACGATGCTGATCGGAACCTTCCAGGTAAAGATCCGCAACCGGGTAATCCTGGATGCCCTCACGTTGATTCAACACTGCATAGTGGCTCACACCGGAATCAAACCACACATCCAGGGTGTCGCTGACCTTGTCATAGTCGGCCGCCTCTTGACCCAGCATGTCCTCAACCTCCAACTCAAACCAGGCATCGATCCCCTGTTGTTCGATACGTTTGGCCACCTCTTCGATCAACGCCGTGATGCGCGGATGCAGTTTGCCGTTTTGTTTATGCACGAATAGCGGAATGGGGACACCCCAGGTCCGCTGGCGGGAGATACACCAGTCGGGACGATTTTCCACCATCCCCGCGATTCGGGCTTCACCCCAGTCAGGCATCCATTGGGTTTGCTTGATGCTTTGTAACGCAGCGTCACGCAGTCCTTTCTGGTCCATGCTGATAAACCATTGGGGTGTGGCGCGAAAGATAATCGGGGTTTTGTGGCGCCAGCAGTGCGGGTAGCTGTGACGAATCGCTTCCTCGTGCAGCAGGTTATGATGTGCTTTTAAAACTTCGATCACGCTGGCATTGGCCTGGAAGACATGCTGGCCTGCAAACAGCGGCGTACCGACAACGAACTTGCCGTCCCCGCCGACCGGGTTATCCACCTTGAGTTGATAGCGGGACCCGACCGCGTAATCGTCCTGACCATGTCCCGGTGCTGTGTGTACCGCACCGGTACCGGCTTCGGTAGTAACATGATCACCCAGGATCACCGGCACTTCCCGCTCATAAAACGGATGCATCAGCTTGAGTCCTTCCAGCTCCTCACCCTTGCAATAGGCGACGACCCGATAGTCATCCACACCATAGCGACTCATGGCCTCGGCCAGTAATGGCTCGGCAAGCACCAGGCGTTCGGTAACATGATCGCCGACGCCGCCACATTGCACCACTGCATAGTCGAGATGGGGATTAAGCGCGACCGCTTGGTTTGCCGGTAAAGTCCAGGGTGTGGTGGTCCAAATCACGAAAGAGATCGGTCCTTCCCCCGCACGGCCTTCCACATGATGACAACGGCTCAGCAACGCTTCTTCATTCATCACCTGGAACCGCACATCGATGGCCGGCGAAGTCTTGTCCTCGTATTCCACTTCCGCCTCTGCCAGGGCGGAACCACAATCGACACACCAGTGCACCGGCTTGGAACCCTTGTGCAGGTGGCCGTTATCAATAATGCGACCCAGGGCGCGCACGATGTCCGCCTCATACTGAGGGTCCATGGTGAGATAGGGACGATCCCATTCACCAATAATTCCCAGCCGGATAAAGTCCTTGCGCTGGCCGTCCACCTGCTTGCCCGCATAGTTGCGGCAAGCGTTACGGAATTCCGCCGGCGTGACCTTCTGGCCGGCCTTACCGACTTTCTTTTCCACCTGCAATTCGATAGGTAAACCATGACAATCCCAACCGGGCACATAGGGCGCATCGAATCCGCTTAGGGTCTTGGCCTTGACAATAATATCCTTCAACACCTTGTTAACGGCATGGCCGATATGAATGTCACCATTGGCATAGGGCGGCCCGTCATGCAGCATGAACACCGGCCGTTGTTGCTGTTTTGCCTGTTCCCGCAACCTGGCGTAGATATCCATCTGCTTCCAACGCTTGAGAAACTCCGGCTCGCGATTAGCCAGGTTACCGCGCATGGGGAAATCCGTCTGGGGAAGATTGAGTGTGTCTTTGTAATCTGCCACTGCTGTCTCTTGTTATCTCAATTTATTATAAAAAACGATTAACGACTCAGGCCGCGCTATTTTCGAAATAGGCATGCGCGGCATCAACGTCCTTCTGGATCTGGGCCTTCAATGCCGTGAGTGAATCATATTTCTCTTCATCACGCAGCTTGTGTAAAAAACTGACCTGGATATGCCGACCATAGATTTGCTCATCGAAGTCAAACAGGTACACTTCGAGTATGGTGCGGGTTCCATCGACCGTCGGCCGCGTACCCAGACTGGCCACCCCCGGCCAGGGTTCCTTATCCAGGCCATACACCTCAACC
>JAHEIJ010000107.1 GCA_024639445.1 Gammaproteobacteria bacterium | reverse complement strand
GTGGCGCGGGCCATTTCCACCGCCCGGGGCAGATGGGGCAGGTGCTCCGACAACAGCACCATATCGGCACTGGCCTGGGCCAGTTGCGTACCGCCCCCCATGGCCAGCGATACCTGCGCACCGGCCAGTACCGGCGCATCATTCACGCCATCTCCGACCATGGCTACTACAGCCCCTTCGGCCTGCAGGGCATGCATGGCCTTTAGCTTGTCTTGCGGCCGCATCCGGGCACAATAATCATCAATCTCCAATTGCTGCGCCACACTGGTGACTGCTGCCTGACTGTCGCCGCTATACAGCAGCAGCTTCAGTCCCAGTTGCTTCAGGTCCGCGATGGCTTCGGCGGCATCTGGCCGCAGGGTATCGCTCAGGCTAAACACGGCCAGCAGTTCCTGCTCGCTGGCCAACCACACTTCAGTTTGTGAGCCTTCGCTTACCTCGGTCGGCCCAGCCTGTCCCACTAGCTCGGACACATAGCCGGGCTGGCCGATACGGTAGCGCATCCCGTCCACCCGCCCCTCGAGGCCCTGGCCGGGTATCGCTTCGACTTCCCTGGCCAGAGGCACATCCGTTACCGCATGGCTCAGGGCCCGCGCTACCGGGTGCTCCGACGCCTGTTCCAGGGCAGCGGCAATCCGCAGGCAGGCAGGCTCACCCTGGCTGCCCTGCAGCCGGATGTCCTGCAATTGCAAATGGCCGGTGGTGAGGGTCCCGGTCTTGTCCAGTATCATGTGGCTGGCGCGGGCGAGGGTTTCCAGTGCATGGCCCCGGGTAGTCAGCACGCCCAGGCGGGTCAGGCTGCCCGTGGCCGCGGTTAATGCCGCCGGGGTGGCCAGAGACAGGGCGCAGGGACAGGTCACCACCAGCATCGACAAGACGATCCAGAACGCTTGATCCGGTTGGTGCTGCCACCACCACCAGCCTACCAGCATCGCCAACAACAGAATGACTCCGACGAAGATGCCCGCGACCCGGTCCGCCATTCCAGCCAGACGGGGTTTTTCCGTCTGGGCACGATGCAACAGCCGTTGAATCGCCGCCAGCACGGTGTCTTCGCCGACTTTTTCGACTTCGATGATCAGCGGGCTTTCAATATTTACGGTCCCGCCCACCACTTCATCATGAATGCTGCGGCTCAGGGGCAGGCTCTCGCCGGTGAGGAACGATTCATCCACGCTGCTGCTGCCCTCGATGACCCGGCCGTCGGCGGGGATGCTGTCACCGGGCTTGACCCGCACGAGATCTCCCGGAGCCAGATCCGCGACCGCCACCACTTCCTCCCCGGTTTCCGTCAGGCGGAACGCCATCGCGGGTAATAACTTCACCAGTTCCTCCGCAGCCTGACCGGCCCGGTGGCGCGCCCCCATTTCCAGGAACCGGCCCGCCAGTAAAAAGAAGGTAAACATGGTGACGGAATCGAAATAGACTTCGCCGCTGCGCGTCATTGTTGCCCAGACACTTGCCAGGTAGGCACCGCCAATCGCCAGTGCCACCGGCACATCCATGCCCAGTTGCATGCGCTTAAGATCCCGCAACGCACTGGTGAAAAACGGTCGGGCCGAGTACAGCACCACCGGGCTGGCTATCAACAAACTGACCCAGCGAAAGAAGGTCTGCATGCGCGATTCCATGCCCTGGTAATCCCCGGCATAGAGGGCCACCGCCAGCATCATCACCTGCATGGCGCCCAGGCCGGCTACCGCCAAACGGCGCAAAGCCTGCCCTCGTTCCTTCTTGTAGATCTGTTCCTGTCGACCGGGATCAAATGGATGGGCGATATAACCAATGGCGGTAATAGCGCGCAGGATATCGCTCAACTGGATCAGGGTATCGTCCCACTTCACCGTGGCCCGATGGGTGGTGTAGTTGACGCGGAACTCAATCACGCCCGGCAAGGCGTTAACATGACGTTCATTCAGCCAGACACAGGCGGCACAGACGATGCCTTCCAGAATCAGTGATGCCTGCTTTACCTCAGCCGCATCACGGGCTTCATGACTGACAAAGCTACGCTGCACTTCCGGCTGGTCGTAGATGTTGAGGCTGGAGAGTTCTTCCGGCACCAGGTTCTGCGCCGTCACCGAGGTGGCGGTACGATGCCGGTAATAGTCGCCCAGGCCACCATTAACAATGGCCTGCGCCACTGCACGACAACCCGGGCAACACATGGGCCGGGATTCATCATCAATTTCAACCTGATAATGACTGCCGCGGGGAACCGGTTGGCCGCAATGAAAACAGCTCAACGTCTGCTCGCCCATATTCAGTGCGTGGCTTCGGCTACGGTTGTGGTTGCCTTGAGCTCATGCACAATATCGTCCTTACGAATCAGCAATAGCAACTCCCAGCGGCCCGGTTGAGGGAGGCTCAGGTTGGTATGGTACGTTCCCTGACCGGCTTCTGTCAGCACAATAGGCGTATCCAGTTTGACGTTACCGGGGCGCATGAACTTACCTTCCACCAATGCACCCTGAATAGGTTCGCCGTTTTTATCCGCGATACTGAGTTTGAATACAGCCGTCTTACCCGCCACGGGTGTCGTTTCCCAGCCTTTTTTTAGTTGCCAGTCGCGTTCCCGCTGCTCCGTCATGCGTTGCAGATAGGCATTGTATTCGGTTTCCTTTTGTCTGTAGTCCTGGCTCACTGTACCGGGAAAATGGGAACTCACCTTGCCGCCGGTTTCCGGCTTGGGCAATAACCATTGCGCCAGTTTATTATCCACCCCGCGTTGTGCCAGCATAATGAACACGGAATCAGCCGCCATAATCACTAGGAAAAACACCACAATTGACACCGGTCCCCAATGGAAAGCCTTGCCACTACCCGTCTGCTGCGCATCCCGCTGTGAAGTGATAATTCCCAGCACATACACCGTGACCAGATAAATGGCGATGTGGATGGCGAATACATCACCTCCCGGCCATTGCAGAATTGAAACCGGGACATAGATGCCGATCACCAGCAGTGCGACTAACAAGGCAGTAGCCTTGCCATTTAACTGGCTGAATCGATGTACCAACAGAAATACAATACTGATAAGTACAACACCACCGAGAAGTGATACAAGTATATTGGTCATAGTAGTTATGGCTTCAGGTTTTCACCGGGGGTATAGAACATGGAAGACTGCCTGACACTCTGGCTTTCTTTAGTATCCAGGGGCGTCAGCACAAATATAAACTCTTGCCGGCTTGAGGTCACCTGTTTGGGATCCAGCCGGACCTTGGCATGAATCTTCATACTGCGTTCGGACGGGACCTCGAACTCGGTAAAATGTCCCGTATCCAGTTCAGCCTGATTCAGGCCTTCCATTGTCAGGCGATATCGCATGGAACGGCTGGTTTTATTGTTGACCTTGATTTCATACCGGTTCTGGATGCGTCCATCCGATAACTGGACTGACAGGGGTTGCCGAATCTGCCGCACATTCAATTCCAGATCAGAGCGGGTCACAACACTCCAGACCAAAGCCGCTATGGTAATGAACAAGGCACTGGCATACCCTAGATTCTTCAGATTTAAGCGGGTGGCGCGTTCATGGTGTAAGGCGTGCTCCGAACTGTAACGCACCAGCCCTCGCGGATAACCAATCGAATCCATAATGGTATCGCAGGCGTCAATGCACAGGGCACAGGAAATACACTGGTATTGCATGCCATTACGAATATCAATCCCTACTGGACAGACCTGTACGCAATAACCGCAATCAATACAATCACCCACCTGTTGTTCAATCCGCGAATCACGCTCGAGTAATCCCTTGGAAGGTTTTTGTCTGCCATTTTGTCGTTCACCCCTTTCATCATCATAAGCAATGATCAGGGTGTCCTTGTCAAACATGACTCCCTGAAAACGGGCATAGGGGCACATGTAGGTACATACCTGTTCACGCGCCATGCCCGCCATGACAAATGTCGTGGAGGTAAGAAACAAAGTGGTGGCATAGGCGGCAAAGGGTGCTTGCGCTGTTATCATCTGAATAAACAGATCAGGGGCATTACCCCAGTAAAGGGTAAATGACAACCCGGTCAGTACTGAAACCAGTAACCACAGCAACCAGGTCACGCTTATGCGCAAAACCTTGTTGCCGCTCCATTCCGAACTGGCGAGTTTGATGCGCGCATTACGATTTCCCTGCACCATGCGCTCGATAAACATAAACACATCTGTCCACAGTGTCTGGAAACAGAAATAGCCGCACCAGACTCGCCCGGCCAGACCGGTTACGAAAAACAACAATAAGGCAAAGATGACCAGCAAGCCGGCCAACCAGAATATATCCTGGGCGTAGACCACCAGGTCAAAAACATAGAAGCGCCGCCCCGCCAGGTCAAACAGTACTGCCTGGTCTGTACCTGTTGCCCGATCCCAGCGTAACCAGGGCAACAGAAAGTAGACCCCGTATGCCAGTACCAGAATCGCTGTTTTCAATGTACGAAAACGCCCCTTAACCGCACGGGGATAAATCGGGACTCGCGACTGGTAGGCTTGAGGTTCCATTAACTTGTCTGGCTAGGGTGTTTACTGTAAACGACATCGGGAGGCACCCCTGCAAACGCAGAGATAACCTCCCGAAACATATTTCAACCGGTTGTTGGGTGGGTTTATTACTGACCGCCACCCAACTCATGGACGTAGAAAGTCAGAATCTTGATTTCAGTATCACTCAAGCGATCCTTCCAGGCGGGCATCTGACGAGATTTACCGGTCTTAAGCAAGTTTACAATGGCTGCTCTTTTCGCTTCCGGTGTAGCTGCCGCCGGTACATTGACAATGGTCCAGATGCTATCGGTGAGATTGGCCGAGCCCATCAGGATTTGCCCTTTGGCATCCTGGCCATGACAGACCGCGCAGTTACTGCTAAACAGGGGTTTACCTTTTTGGGCCTTGGTCGCATCACTGCCCTGACCGGACAGGCTCAGGACATACTCTGCCAGGTTATCAATCTCTCTAGCGCTTAATTGACCCTTGAAACCGGGCATGTTGCCGACATGTCCATTTCGTATGGTTTCTTCAATCTTCTCGAAAGTACCGCCCCATAACCAGGCATCGTCGAGCAGGTTTGGATAAGGGCCGATCACACCATTACCACCGGCCTGGTGGCAGGCTGCACAGTTATCGGCAAACAGCACCTTGGCCATGGAATAGGCAAAAGCACTCTTCTCTTCATCCTTGGCAATATCGCTGTAGCTGGCTGCTTTTAACTGTTCGACATATTTAGCCTGCTCGGCGCGCGCGTCAGCCAGATCTTTTAACAACAGAGAACGCGTATTCCAGTGAGAAGTGACTTCTTTGCCGTCAGTAGTGGTATAGGTAATATCGTTACCTACGCCCTTGGTGTAGGTATTGCCTACCGGCCAGGTCGGGTACAAGACCCAGTAAACTATGGCAAAAATTACCGTGGCATAGAAAGCCCACAGCCACCAGCTTGGCAAAGGGTTATTGAATTCCTGCAAATCACCATCCCAGGCATGGCCGGTGGTTTGTACAGTTTGTTGTGTCTTATCTTTACTCATGATCTAGGTCCTTGTGATGATCCAGGTCATCATCTTCAAGCGGAATATTCTTGTAAGACTCCAAACGCTGACTGCGTTTTTTGCCCGTATAGATATATAAAATGATCAACACAAATGTGATGAAGAAAATCACCAGGGCAAACGGCTTGGTATTCTCCATATGCGTAAACCATTCTAACCATTCAAACATAGTCAACGCCTATTAGCGGAACTCGGCAAAATGGCCTTCATCAAACTTACTGAAGTCCACCATGGTGCCCAGTACCTGCAGGTAAGCAACCAACGCATCCATTTCCGTGATATCGTTCTTGTTACCATCATAGTTACCAGCCTGCGCCTGGCTGATCAGGTTGTCCATGGCACTATTAATATTGAGCTTATCCGCAACATCCTTGCCATAGCGCTCAACGTTAGCGTCAAATTCGGCCTGGGTTTCTGAATAAGGCACGCCAACCATTTTCAATGCACGCATGCGATCTGCCACATCCTTGTAATGCAGCGACTGCATCAACCAGGGGTAACCTGGCATGATTGATTGCGGCACAACATCACGTGGGTTCATCATGTGCTGAACATGCCATTCATTGGAATATTTCTTGCCGACACGCGCCAAATCAGGTCCGGTGCGTTTCGAACCCCACTGGAAAGGATGATCGAACTGCGATTCCGCCGCGAGAGAATAATGACCGTAGCGCATGTCCTCGTCACGGAACGGACGAATCATTTGCGAATGGCAGGTATAACACCCTTCTCGCTGATAAATATCCCGCCCACGCAATTCCAGGGATGTATAGGGACGAATCGTGTCCTTGCCATCCACCTGAACCGTTTCAATCGTGTCATCAATAAAGTACAGCGGTACAATTTCCACCAGGCCGCCAATACTGATGACGATCAAGGTCAGGACAATAAGCCAGCCGACATTTGTTTCTATCGTTTCATGCTTCATTTTCTAAATTCCTGTTATCTCAAGCCTGAGCCATTTTGGCCGCCAGCTTGGCTTCCAGTTCTGCCTGTTCACGGCGACTCTTAAGAATTGTCATAAAGGCATTAATGGCCATTAACACCATACCCGCGACGAAGAACATGCCGCCAATCGCACGCACCACATAGGGCTGGTACATGCGACTGACCGTTTCGATGAAGGTGTAAGCCAGGTTGCCGTATTCATCAAAGGCACGCAGCATTAGGCCTTGACCGATACCTGCGACCCACATGGCACTGATGTACAGCACAATACCAATCGTGGCGAGCCAGAAATGCAGGTAAATCAACCGGTCGCTCCACATTCTGGTTTCCCACAAACGCGGAATCAGGTGGTACAGCGATCCAAAAGTAATCATGGCTACCCAACCCAGGGCACCGGAGTGAACATGGCCGATGGTCCAGTCGGTATAGTGAGACAAGGCATTGACACTCTTGAGTGACATTAACGGACCTTCGAAAGTCGACATGCCGTAGAAAGACAGCGATACAATCAGGAAGCGAATTACCGGATCGGTACGTAATTTGTCCCAGGCCCCGGACAAGGTCATGATGCCGTTGATCATGCCACCCCAGGAAGGCATTAGCAGCAGAATGGAGAAAGTCGCCGCCAGGGTCGAAGTCCAGTCAGGCAGTGCAGTCCAGTGCAGATGATGCGCCCCGACCCACATATAAAGGAAAATCAGTGCCCAGAAATGGATAATCGACAGGCGATAGGAATACACCGGCCGGCCGGCCTGTTTCGGTACGAAGTAGTACATCATGCCGAGGAAGGCGGCGGTGAGGAAGAAACCAACCGCATTATGACC
>JAHEIJ010000354.1 GCA_024639445.1 Gammaproteobacteria bacterium | reverse complement strand
TGGGCCCGGTTACCCGTAGTGGTTGTGGCGCACTCTGCCCTTCGGTGGGTCGGGGTTGTTATGGTTGTTACGGGCCAGGCGAGAATCCCAATACAATCGCATTAGGGCAACGTTTCGAAGGTTTTGGATTACTTCCTGAACAAATCGCCAATCGATTTCTGGCAATTAATAACCAGGCGGAACCATTTAATACCACTGGAAAAATCTGGAAAGAAAAATCTTGAGCAAAAAGCGCAACATCAGTATCAATATTCCGGTCCTGACCCGAGTTGAAGGGGAAGGTGCGCTGCAGCTGCAGATTAAAAACGGTGCGATACAGGATTTGCAATTACGTATTTACGAACCGCCACGCCTGTTTGAAAAACTGCTCGAAGGCCGGGAACCGAATGAAGTTATCGATATGGTCGCGCGTATCTGCGGTATCTGTCCTGTCGCCTATCAGATGACTGCAGTGCAGGCGCTTGAGTCTCTTTTTAATGTTAGCGTGACCCCATGGGTGCGCGCGATGCGCCGTGTGTTTTATTGCGGCGAGTGGTTACAAAGTCATGCGCTGCATATTCATATGCTCGCTGCACCGGATTTTCTCGGCTATAACAATATTATCGAAATGGCCGCCGACCACCCCGCCACCGTCCGGCGCGGCCTGCGATTGCAATCCCTTGGTAATGATCTGATTGCCTTGTTGGGTGCCCGTTCGGTACATCCAGTAGGTGTACAGGTTGGTGGCTTTTATCATGCCCCCAGCTCTGAACAGGTTTCCACTTTGTATACACGTTTGAAAGCTGCCAGGCAGGATGCCGATGAACTTGTGCGCTGGACCACCTCCCTGCCCTTCCCGGACAACCAGCAGGTTTTCGTTGCCGTATGCCTGCGACATCCATCTGAATACCCGATGAATGAAGGCCGTATTGTTTCAAGTGACGGGCTGGACATAGATAGCCGTGATTTTCCTGATCATATGCATGAGCTGCAGGTTCCGCAATCGACCGCTTTACATGCCTTGTTGCAGGACAAGCCTTATCTTGTCGGGCCCCTGGCGCGCATTAACCTTAATGTTGATCATCTTCCAAAGGATTTGTGTGATTTACTCAACACCGGTGGCATTTCATTTCCAAGCCAAAACATGTTTCATAGTATCGTGGCCCGCGCAGCAGAACTCTGGCTTGCCATCGATGAGGCATTGCGTTTGCTGCAAGACTACAGCAATCCAACCAATGCGGCCGTCAGCTGGCAACCTCATGCAGGCACCGGCATAGCTGCCACTGAAGCGCCGCGTGGTCTGCTATGGCATCAGTATGATCTTGATAACGCTGGGCACATCCAAAGTGCCCGCATCATCCCCCCCACCAGTCAAAACCAGGCCCGTATCGAAGAGGACCTGCGAAACTCGCTGCAACTGTTCGGGCTGGAACAGGAGGACGACGCACTGAGGCTGCACGGTGAAACTGTGATTCGTAATTACGATCCCTGTATTTCTTGCGCTACACATTTTCTACAACTGGACATAGAGCGTAACTGAAACATGCCTAAAAAGCATGACGTACGGGTTATCGGTATTGGATCACATCATGGGCCTGATGCGACCGGCTGGCTCGCTTGCGAAACGTTACAAGCCCAAACTACATCAACGCGGGTTGACTGGCATTTATGCCGTACCCCGGCTCAGTTGCCTGAACTTGTCGTTGATTACAAGGCCGTCGTAATACTGGATGCCGTTTTGAGTGATAAACCGATGGGACAGGTATTAACATTTGTATGGCCTGTACAACAGGAAGGTTATCAATCACCCTGCTCAAGTCACGGTCTGAGTGTAATTGATGCTCTTCAGCTTGCCTCTGCCCTGGAGCAATTGCCAATCCATACCTATATACTGGGCATCACCACTAACAGGCAGCAACAGGATGCAGCCCCGGCCGTAAAAAATGCATTGCCACAACTCCAGCAAGAACTGGAACAAATACATAGAACCTTGTTCCCTAACTGATGCCTACAGGACATCGGCCATATGAGTGATGTTGCCAACAAATCATCAGCCACTGTTCCTGATACAGATTCAGGCTTGGCGCTTGATAGTGCCTTGCTTCAATCACCCCATGCCGCTGCGGTGGATGATATTCTGACTGCTCTTCAGGCTTCACGTCACGGTTTAAGCCATACGGAAGCCAGTCATCGGTTGGCACAATTCGGTCTCAATACCCTTCCCCGTACTCGACCACCCGTGGTGATAAATGTTTTTATACATCAATTTGCCAGTCCCCTAATTTATGTCCTGGTT
>JAHEIJ010000353.1 GCA_024639445.1 Gammaproteobacteria bacterium | reverse complement strand
AACTCATCGGAGATTTTATTCAGCACATTGGCTGATAGGTAAGCAAAAAAATTACGTGGCTGATCTTCGCAGGCCTCATCCGGAATATCTTTGCATACCCGTGCATCTTCTTCGCCGGTGACCTGATCGTATAACCAGCCCAATCCCTGTTCTATTGGTGTGCGTGATGACATTGATTTAACTTGTTGGCTGCTCGTTATAGACAGCAATTGTTCTATGGTTTCGTGAGGGATATAAAAGCAACGATAGCATTATTCCACTGGCGTTATATAGAATTGATAACGTCATTGTTCCAGGACATAATTAGGATTTATTCGCTATTCGAATCTTTACTGGTCGTTTGGCGCCAATTCTGATCGGCTTGCCGGGTGAGAAGATCTTCATCGGCCTGCATGGTCTCACGGATACTTTCGCGCGCGTTCGCGGAGATATTCACGCGCACATCGAAGTCCTCATGATAGTGTTCATAGATTTCGCGCAGGGTATCTTCATCATGGGCGCGAAAGCGGTGGGCTGCCTGCTTGGCCCGCCAGGCGGTAAAGCCCAGTCGTTTCAATGCCTCTTCACCGAGTTTTAACGCGCCTTCAAAGGATTCCCGTTCGTAGGCATGCACGCCGGCTTCCAGCAGCTCGAAAGCATGGCCCACATCCCAGGCGCGCGAGATAATTTGTAAATGCGGGAAATTTTCTTTCACCAACTCGATAAGTCGAATAGCGCCCTCCCGTTCATCGATGGCGACCACAATCACCTTGGCGCGTTCCGCCCCCGCGGCACGCAACAGATCCAGCCGACAGGCATCGCCATAGAACACCTTGAAACGAAATCGCCGCAGGGTTTCAATATGATTCGGGTCGTGTTCCAGCACGGTGGCATCGATTCCGTTGGCATGCAGCAGGCGGCCGACGATCTGACCGAAACGTCCGTAACCCGCGATGATGACCGGATGGCCTTCATCCTCCATCTCCATTTCATCCATTGGTGGGGCGGATGTTTTATCAAGTCGAGGCTCAATCAACTTATCGTGGATAACCATTAACAATGGCGTCGTCAGCATCGACAGCGCCACAGTGACGATCAAGGTATCGTTAATCGCTGCGGGAAGTACGCCGACAGTTTGTGCCACACCAAACAGGACGAAGGCGAATTCACCACCTTGCGACAGGATCAGGGCGAACAGGGGTAACTGGCGCGCGGGCAGGCCGTACAGGTGACCGAGTAGATACAGAATTACCGCCTTGATCGCCACCAGGCCCAACGCCAGTCCGACTATCAGTAGGGGATCGCGGAGTAAAATTCCGAAGTCGATCGACATGCCAACGGCGATAAAGAACAGTCCCAGTAACAATCCCTTGAAGGGCTCGATGTCGGTCTCAAGGGCATGACGATATTCAGACTCGGCCAACAGAACCCCGGCCAGAAAAGAACCCAGCGCCATCGACATCCCGACCGTTTGCATCAGTAATGCCGTGCCGATCACCAGCAACAAGGCAAACGCGGTGAAGACCTCGCGCAGACCGGTGGCGGCAATCAGGCGCAAGACGGGGCGCAAGGCATAACGCCCTCCCACCACAATTAATACAATCACACCCACCGCTTCCAACAGGCCGATCCAGTCAAAGCCCGTGGCAGCCATATCTACAGTTGCTGTCGTACCTAACAAGGGGATCACGGCCAGCATAGGGATCACCGCGATATCCTGAAACAGCAATACCGAAAAGCCGCTGTGGCCAGCCGGAGTCGCCAAGAGGTTTTTTTCCATCAGCATTTGCAGCGCCATGGCGGTGGAAGAGAGCGACAGGCCCATTGCGGCGACCAGAGCCACCGAACCGGTCAGCCCGAAGGCAAGCTCAATCCCGACGAGGATGACTGCGGTTACTACCACCTGTGCCCCACCCAGACCGAGGATAGGTTTGCGCATGGTCCACAGTCGACGCGGATTCAGCTCCAGGCCGATGACAAACAACAACAACACAACACCGAATTCGGCAAAATGCAGAATATCCTCGGCTTCGCGAATCAGGCCAAGCCCCCAGGGTCCAATGACCACGCCGGCGAGGAGATAACCCAGTACAGCGCCAAAACCCAAGCGCTTCGAGATTGGTACTGCGATTACGGCGGCCAGAAGGTATATGAAGACATTGAACAACAGGCTGTGATCGTCCACATCTACTCCTTATTGATGTTGGTAGGCTGGTAGTCTTCGAGAAAACGACGATAATCGGTCGCATGTTCATCTATCACCTCTTGCGACAGATCATGACCTCCTTGCAGTAGCAGGG
>JAHEIJ010000106.1 GCA_024639445.1 Gammaproteobacteria bacterium | reverse complement strand
TAGGTCAGTAATTTGTCCAGGATACCCCTCTGTCCCTGGTCCAGATTCGTGTCGGTCTCGACGAAATGGTAATAACAGGCGCTCACGGTGGTAATTGCCGACACCGACGCCCGCAAGCTGGAGAATAGTTTGTTTAGACGGAAATCTGAAAGGGCCGCGCCCCCGCGGAGTTGCAACATACGTACTGTCTCGACATCAAGGGGTGAATAAACAGGGCGTATAATACAACAAAGCGGGGGGCAGATACCTTACCAGTGAGAGGCATCCTGCAATTCGCGCATGACTTCGTTCATTCTGGCGTTATTGGAGTCCACCAGACAGACGATATTTCCCACACTACAGACAGTTACCTGGGCGCCCCGGACCAGCCAGCCAGTAGGAGGGGTCCAACCGGGCACCTGGGTAAACATGGATAATTGATCTGCATTTCCCTGCACGATGCGTTTGTAATCATGGGCAAACATGGCCAGCCCGGCCAATTGACTTTCATCCTGCATACCCATGCCTTCCACTAATACTCCATCATCCCGAAACTGGGCGACTGCCATCACACCATCAAGGATCATCAATTGCTTAATCATCAGCGATCTCCCGTTCAGGCATTCAGTGCTGCATAGGCGGCATCATAGTCTATCTTGTCATTCGGTATAACCACGCCAAATTCGTCATTGGCCACGACAGTCCAGTCAAAACCCACCATGGTAAATCCCTTCACAGGATAAAAACCGCCCATGCCGGTCATACTCTCCCAACCACGTGCCTGCATAGTGGAAATGGCCATATTTGCGACACACACGTGACTCACAAGATCAAGCACCGTATCGGTAAATTTATCAACTTCAACGGTTCGACTTTCAACTAGTTCTCCCTTACTGGAAAATTTAAACGCCGCAACTGCACCATCAATGCCCATCAACTTGTCAAGATCCGCCATTATTGACTCCTCATTTTATTCTAATAATCTGATTTTTATCTGCAACATGTGATTATAAATAAATATAAATTTCTTCGAACTGTTGTTCCGGAAATTATTTACCTTAAATCATTTCGCCTTCCTGTCCTGCCACATTCGCGCGCATGTAATCCATGACCTCGTTTAAAGAGGAAGAAGTGTTATCAATAAAACAAAATATATTGGCAATCACGCAAACACTAAACTTTTCGCCCTTAACGACCCAACCGCGCGCCGGGGCACAACCACGATCGGCGTTTAATGACTTGAGCATGTCGGTTTGCATATGTACCGCCATGGTAGTGGCGCGGCACATTATAGAAGCCATACGGGCCTTTTCTTCATCTATATTACCTTCATACGAAAACCGGTCACCCCGGTATGAGTATTCTCCCGCAGCGATCACACCGGGGGTCATAGCAAGTTCTTCGATGATGCTCATGGACTCCTCTCATTTTAATTATTAGCAGTTGTTAATAAAGCATTCAGCACATTACCATTGTGTTAATTAATAACAAACATCGCAAGTTCTGCAACAAAGAGATTTTATTGCCTAATCAATTGACAGCTATACTGGATAATTCGAAGATCACACAAATGAATGAAAAAATCGATCAACATCAAACCCAGGCCCCGGTAATCAAGCGCCTGTTGGCGATATTTTACGACTCTTTTTTGCTCATCGCAGTGTTATTTCTGGCTATGGCGTTGTTGTTGCTGATTTTAGGTGGATACCAGTCTCAGGCCGGTAACCCACTAATGACTGCTTATCTTTTAGTGATAAGTTATGTATTTTTTGGCTGGTTCTGGACCCATGGTGGACAAACACTCGGGATGCGTGCCTGGAAGTTACGAGTACAACAAGGAAATGGTGACCCTGTCAGCTGGATGCAGGCCGCGCTACGATTCATCACTGCCTTACCAGCCTGGATCGTACTCCTCATCGGTATTAGCCTCGTGGCAGGAATTCCTCTGCACTCGCACCCATGGTTACAAACGCTAGAACTTTTACCAGGCTGGCTTATTCTGATTATTGGCATAGCCTGGTTACTTTTTGATCAATGGCCCAATGGCTGGCGTGATAGGGTCAGTGGCACCCAGGTTATCAAATTGGCTAAGCCCGATGGTAAAGTATACTAATATTATCCTTGCCGATTAGCGTGTGCGATGAAATTGCCAGGCAGCTAACATAAATACCAGCAAAGTAGGCAAACTGGCTGAAATCACTGGCAACAAGTCATACACCAGCCCGATTTGTCCAGCCAACCGACTGGCTATATAAAACACTATCCCAACCAGAAAGCCCAGAATAATTTGTAAACCGATACTGGTTTGCCGTTGTGAACGAAAAACAAACGGCACCGCCAATAATACCATCGCCAAAATGGTGAATGGCGTAATCAGCTTGTTCCACATCGCCAGTTCATACTGTTTTGACTCCAGACCATTACTGCGCAGGTACTGGATATAATCCAGCAATTTCCATACTGCCAGGCTCATTGGCTCGAGCGAAACTATACTTACCAGTTCCGGGTCCATCAGGGTCTGCCACTCAAGCTGCGGTAATATCGTTTGCTGAATACCTGCGTGACCAATATGGCTTTCTTTCACATTTTTTAGTATCCAGGCCTCGCCATTATAACGGGCAGTATCCGCATGCAATTGTTTATCCAGACGGCCGGCATCACTCAAGGTATAGAGGTTAATGTCGACCAAACGGCCATCATGTTCGACATTGCGCACATGGATAAACGTATTTCCATCTCTTGCCCAAAGTCCATAGTCAGTGTTGAGGCTGAGTTGTGACGCCAGCGCTTTCAGTCTTGTCTGGTTAGCATATTCAAGTGCAGGTGGCGCCACTATTTCACCTACAATCACTACCAACACTATTAACATGGCCGCCGATTTAATGACTGCCAATGAGATACGCATACGAGAGACACCAGATGCACGGATTATCACTAACTCACTTTTTTTAGACAATGCTCCCAGCCCTAACATTGTTCCCAACAAAGCGGCCATGGGAAAAATTTCATATATATTTTGCGGTATGTGTAACAGCACATACATTGCCGCTTGCCATATTGTGTAATCAGCCCTGCCAACTTTCTCAAATTCATTAACAAAAGCGATCAGAACAAACAAAGCTGCCAACACGACCATAACAGATACAATGCTGACCAATACCGTTTGTCCAATATACCGATCCAGGATACGCATATTCTGTTACTTAATTCACTCGCCGTAGGAAATGTCGATAACCGGTCTGACGTAATATTAATGCAATTGCAAGTAACACTGCGAGAATATGAACCCACCATAAGCCTACCCAGGGTGAAACTTGCCCTTCCTGCATCCAGGTGCGCGCCACGCTGAGTAAATTACTCAACACCATATACAATACGATTGCCATAGCAAGTCGAGTATAGCGACTCTGCCGGTGCGAAGAGCGACTCAATGGTATCGCCAGCAACGCGAGCACGATGCATGATATGGCGGATGAGATACGCCACTGGAACTCGGTAATTCGCGCACGCACCTCAGGTGGATGATAATGAGGTTCTAATAATGTCTGAGTTGGTATTGCTTTGTGCCGCAGTTTAACAACCCCGGGTTGTTTTTCCTCGATACGAATGCCATGTCGCTTGAAATCCATAATTGTATAATCTTCATCACCGGGCTGACCCTCGTATCGGTGACCGTTTTCCAGGATCAAAAACCGATCACCGGTTTCTTGATCCCGTTCAATATGGCCCGCTTCAGCTATGATTCGACTGCGGCGCTGACCATCATGGTATTGAACAAAGACTTTATTAATCTGAGACAAATCCTTACTGATCGTCTCAATGTAGATCACGCCTTTGCCCTGGGGTAGCTCCAGGAACCGACCCGGAGTCACCCCCTGTATATCTGTCAGTTGCTGTGACTGTACTCTGAGATAATCCCCCCGTTCATAGGCCCACGGTCCCAGGTACAGAGAAAATACCCCCTGAACTAAGGCAAAAAATACGGCCACCAGCAAAACAGCCCGAACTATTCGAGCAGGACCCACGCCACTGGCTGCCAGCGCGGCCATTTCACTGTCCTGATAGAGGCGGCTCAGCGCGAGCAGAGTTGCCAAATAAAGAGAAAGTGGAAGGATGAACGAAATAATCGTCAGGTTATAGAGACCAAAAAGCTTGATTACCGTATTGACATGGATCGTACCCGCGGCCACCTTGGAAAATAGGCCCACCAACTGGGCGGAAAGTGCAATCAACAGCAACACCAGGGTTACCCCACCCAGGGTGTTGAGAATTTCCTTAACGAGATAGCGCGTTATTATCACTGGCGGGGCCCGCAATTAATTGGGTGAATTGTGGCTGATTCATAACTGTTTTTCGAGTAAGCTAAGATAGTTAAATACTATCACATCGCTCAGGAAAACCTTGGCAAAAAATTGCATAACTGCTTGAAATCAAAATAGGATTAAGCATGGACATTAGTGTAAAAACCACCTCAGCCCCCAGTCAACGCAGTGCCTGCCTGGTGGTCGGCATATTTGATCGCCGCAAACTGACCAACACGGCAATGGAACTGGATAGCGCCACTAATGGTTATCTCTCAAGTATCCTTCAACAAGGCGATATGGATGGTAAAGCGGGTCAGACCCTATTGCTTCATGCTGTCGAGGCTATTTCAGCCCAGCGCATTCTGCTGGTTGGCTGTGGTAAAGAAAAGGAGTTTACAAAACGCCAATACAAAAAAGCCATTGCAGCAGCCGTCAAGTCATTGAAAGAATACAATATCCGCGATGCTGTTTTTTATCTGCCTGATTTAATCACGAAAGATCTTAAACACGCACAGCGAATTAAACTGGCCGCGGAAACGATTCATCATGGGTATTACCAGTTCACCCAGCTAAAAAGCAAAAATGGCACACCTAAAGTCACGCTACAAAAGGCCGTTTTGAATGTTGCCGATGAGCGTCACCTTGCACAAGCACGTTTGGCTGTAGCCATGGGAAATGCTGTTGCATTAGGTGTCAATACTGCCTGCGATCTGGGTAACCTGCCGGGTAACATTTGCACCCCGTCTTACCTGGCCAGCACAGCACAGAAAAACGCCAAGCGTTATCCTGACATGAAGGTCAAGGTCCTCAAACAAAAGGACATGGATGAACTCAAGATGGGTGCACTATTGTCCGTTGCCAAGGGAAGTCGTCAACCTCCACGCCTGATCGTGATCGAATACAATGGTGGTAAGAAAGATGACAGGCCCGTTGCCCTGGTGGGTAAGGGAATTACTTTTGATTCCGGTGGTATCTCCATTAAGCCATCCGCTTCGATGGATGAGATGAAATTTGATATGTGCGGTGCTGCCAGCGTGCTTGGCACCATGGTAACCATCGGTGAACTTAAGCTGCCTATCAATGTGGTCGGCATTGTTCCCAGTTGTGAGAACATGCCAGACGGCGCCGCCAATAAGCCCGGTGACATCGTTACTAGTATGTCAGGTCAAACCATTGAAGTGCTCAACACCGATGCCGAAGGTCGGTTGATATTGTGTGACGCACTAACCTACAGTGAACAATTCAAACCCAAGGCGGTAATCGATATTGCCACCCTGACAGGTGCCTGCGTGGTCGCACTTGGCAAACATCCCTGCGGCCTCCTGAGCAACGACCAGACACTGGCACAGAACCTGCTCGATGCAGGCGAACGCAGTAACGACCGTGCCTGGCAATTACCCCTGTGGGATGACTACCAGGATCAACTTAAAAGTAACTTTGCCGACATGGCTAATATTGGCGGCCCGCAGGCCGGCACTATCACCGCAGCGTGTTTTCTGTCACGTTTTACTGAAAAACTTAAGTGGGCTCACCTGGATATTGCCGGTGTTGCCTGGGAAAGCGGTCATAATAAAGGGGCAACCGGGCGGCCCGTACCCTTGCTATCTCAGTACTTGTTCGATCAATGTGGTAAAAAGTATCAGTTCAAATGACACGCATAGATTTTTACATTGTCGATAACGAACAAAAATCATCGCGTGCCTTGCTTGCCTGCCGCCTGGCGGAGAAGGCTTTTTCCCTGAAAAACCAGATATACATCTATACTACTGATGAGCTACAGGCGAACGAGTTGGATGATCTGCTCTGGACCTACCGTGCCGGTAGCTTTGTGCCCCATCAACAACTTGGGGCACAGGCAGATACGGAGTGCCCAGTGCTAATTGGTCATACAGATGCGCCAGAGGGCCTTAATCAGGTTTTAATCAATCTCGATATGGCGGTTCCCCAGTTTTTCAGCAGATTTGAACGTGTCGTTGAGATTGTCAATCAGGATGAGAGCCAACGACAGCAGGCACGTGAACGCTTCAAGTTTTACCGTGATCGGGGCTATGATCTACATACTCACAACTTGAACCAATAACACCCATGCCCAAGGACACTGACAATAACGACAACCCGGACCTGCTCAATGCACTGGAGTCCATCAAGGGGCTGTTGGAGAAAAGTGAAAGTAAATTGTCCGCTGCACGCGAGAGCTTAAAGAAAGCCAAAACGCCTGATATAAAACAGGGTATCACTCGTCCCTCAGTTTCCAGTGAGCCCGTAGTACCCGTATTGGATGATATTGTTGATACAATCTTTGAGACCACAGAAGATGAGGAAGCACCACTACTGGATGATGTGCCTGTGCTGGAGAGTGTTCTGGAGCCCGAAGAAGAAATCCAGGCCGAACCACCAGAGTCACTGCAGCCCCTTGGGCACAGCACGGATGAAGTCCTGGCCTATATTGATCAGTTACAACTACAGCTCGAAAATGAACTTAGCATTAGTCTGATGCGCGCCGTCGTCGACATCGAAACAGAAATCAAGAAAACCCTGAACGAAGAAATTCAGAAATTAAAGGACCAATTAGCGCAAACTGATATAGATTGATTTGCACATTACTCAGGATTACTCTGGTTTACCATACCAAGCATGCATATTGCATTGCCCAACGGGTAAAAAGTCAGGGATGGTATAGTAACGTTGCAGTATTTCTTCGATAACCGTTTCCCGATACTCCTGGTACCGGAAGCCCCGCCCCAGCAGCATATGGTATGTGGTCTCAGCAATAGGTAGAGGCTTGCTTTCGGCTGACTCAAAATATTTTTGATACTTTTCTATCTGGGGCGAATAACTGAGCATCAATATATTTTTACCATCCAGGCTGCGAAGATCAGTAATCATATCGTCCTGCCTGGCATGGTGGGAACCCACGCCTAGCACAATAATATGTTCACGTGCCGCATAGGACAGCAGTGCGGATTCAGTATAGCTATCAGTTGCCAGGATAAATTCCGGCTTATATGCCTGGAGTTTTTTCGCAATCTCCTTGCCGTACATGCTATAGACCACATCCTTGTAGTTATTCTCGT
>JAHEIJ010000105.1 GCA_024639445.1 Gammaproteobacteria bacterium | reverse complement strand
CAAGAAGAAGGCGAAAAAGAAAGTCGCCAAGAAAAAGGCCAAGAAAAAAGCCAAGAAGAAGGCGAAAAAGAAAGTCGCCAAGAAAAAGGCCAAGAAAAAGGTAGCGAAGAAAAAAGCCAAGAAGAAGGCCAAGAAAAAGGTAGCGAAGAAAAAAGCCAAGAAGAAGGCGAAAAAGAAAGTCGCCAAGAAAAAGGCCAAGAAAAAGGTAGCGAAGAAAAAGACCAAGAAGAAGGCGAAAAAGAAAGTCGCCAAGAAGAAGGCCAAGAAAAAGGCGCGGCGACGCTAAGTAGTGACAAGAAAGGGGGCATTGCCCCCTTTTTTTGTTAATTCAACAATGCTCTATTAATTAGATGCTCATTTGTAAAGGTTCTAGGAGGTGTTGTGATGTCGAGGCTTAAATTATTTACCTTGTTATTCATTCTGGCAATCGTCTCAGGTTGTGCCAGCACCCAGAATAATGAGGGGCATAAGGTGGTCATCCAGGTTAGTACTGATGATCCCCGTACCCAGGCAATTGCTCTCAACAACGCGGTCAATTTACAAAAGGCATTGGGGCCCGGTAATATTCAAGTGGAAATCGTCGCTTATGGACCAGGCCTGAGCTTATTAACCAAAAATGGTAGACAGTCTAAACGGGTACAGGATCTTACCATGTATGATGAATTCACCTTTAGTGCTTGTGGCAATACCATGAATAAAGTGAAACGTAAGAAGGGTAAATCGCCACAACTGGTGGAGGGGGTCAAAGTCGTGCCCGCCGGGGTGCAACGCATAATGGAATTGCAGGAACAGGGCTACGCGTATATTCGGCCTTGATTCAGAACCTGTTAATAAAGAAAGAGAAGGTGAATCGCATGGATTCGCCTTTTTTTATTTTGATTTTGTGCGCTTTTTAAATTGCTTATGGCTTAGTATTTCCAACAGGTGAACGAAACGACCCCAGAACCACTCGCGCAGGCGTTGCCAGTGTGGCCGGATCACCCAATTTTGATACAGTATTTCTTCACTATGTGAAAAGTCTCTGCTGAACAGGGTTACTACTTGCGCTGCGAACTGAGGATCATCAATTTCCTGATTGGCATCCAGGTTCCAGTGCTGGTTCCATCGGTCAAGATTGCTGGAGCCAATTGAAACCCAGTTATCACACAACTGTATCTTTGCGTGTAAGAAGCGAGGTTGATATTCAAATATACGTACCCCTTGCCGTAGTAAGCGTAAGTAATAGCCACGACTGGCATGGCGAACCCAGGGGTGATCGCTGATGGGGCCAGGAACCAGCACTCTGACATCAATGCCATGTCGGGCAACACGGCGAAGTGTATGCCGTAATTTACGGGAAATGATGAAATACGGTGTACTGATCCAAATTCGCCTTTCAGCCGTGCGGCAGCGCTTTATTAACGAACGATTTATCTCCTGGCGTCCGCGGCCTTCGGCAATGCTGACTCTTCCCAGTTGATTTTCCGTAAGTGGAGCGGCTTGGTAGGCAGTATGGGGACAAGGCGTTTGGGTTGCTTGTTGCCATGTGCGGCTGAACAGGTCGAGCCAGTCTTGAATGGCGGGGCCTTCAATTTTCAACATGACTTCATGCCAGTTTATATCTGGACGGCGTAATTGCATGAATTCATCCGTCAATCCCGCCCCACCTACGAAAGCTAATTTACCATCGATGAGCAGGAGCTTACGGTGATCGCGGCGCAGGTTCTGGTACAGCTTACGGTAGCGAACCGGGTTATATAAAGCCAGTTGGACACCCGCATCCCATAAACGTTGTCGATCAGCTGTATTCAGGTAATGACTACCGTAGTCGTCAAGTAACATATAAATTTTGACGCCACGTTGCTGAACTGAGGCTAATGCGGTGATGAAGCGATTACTGACTTCGCCGGACTCCATGAGGTATAGCTCCAGACATATGAAGTTTTGCGCAGCATTTATTGCATCCAGCATGATGGGGAAAAATTGAAGCCCATCCACCAGAAGCTGGTAACGCCCCCCTGAGCGCCACGGGTAGTGATACTTTTTACGATAATTTGATAGTAGTGAGTTAATCGGCATGGCTCTCAGGCGGGGTCAGTTGATATGGCGTTGAGTTGTCCATTCTTGATCGTCAAAGCAATTTTTCCGTCCATCAGATTCAGTAACGGTTCGCCAGCAAGATGTCCGCGCCATCCATGTAACAGGGGAATATCCCGTTTACCGCGAACTATTTTTTCGATTTCCTTACGGGTTGATAAACTCGCCGGGCTGATTTGGTTCTCCTGGGCCAACAGACGCAGGTAAGCCATAAGGGTATCAGCCAGGCATTCTTGATCTGGTGTGAGGCGTTCTTTTTGTGACAGAGTTGGCAAGGCATTATCTGCCAGGGCCAGGGCGTCGTTAATGGAAGCAATTAGTTCCTCCCCCGACTGATTGAGTAATCGTTCCGGCAATCCGCGTACTTTTGCCAGGGTTGCATAATCAGACGGCAGATGCCTGGCAAGTAAGAGCAGGATATCGTCTGACAAAATCCATTTGCGCGGCTTGTTACGTTGGCAGGCCTGCTGCTCACGCCAGGCCGCAAGGCGTTGCAACGCTGCCAGTTGCCGGGGCTTTAACCTTCCATGGCCACTGACCCGCTGCCATGCCAGTTCCGCTGATTTCGCATAGCTGGCTGGATCGGTCAACGCCGTAAAATCCTCTTCCAGCCAGCTATTCCTGCCGAGTTTGGTAAGGCGTTGCAGAATAATCGGGTAGAGTTGCAACAGGTAGTTCACATCATCGGCTGCGTAGGCAAGTTGTTGCGGAGATAATGGGCGTTGTGCCCAATCGGTACGAGACGCCGTTTTGTCCAGTTGGATTCCCACTAGCTGTTCCGCCAGATTGGCATATCCGATTTGATCGCTAAAGCCCAGCAAAGCCGCTGCGATTTGTGTATCAAAGACAGGCGTCGGGATGCGTTCCCATTGGTCGAAGAAAATTTCCAAATCCTGCCAGGCAGCATGGAAAAGTTTAAGCTTGTCAGGACTATAGAGGATGGCCAGGAGCTCATCGAGGTTATTCAGTGCCAACGGATCAACACAAGCAATAACAGAATCGCTTGCTACCTGTATGAGACAAAGTTTGGCATAGTAGGTTTTTTCACGGATAAATTCCGTATCCACCGCAATCACTTCCGCCGATTGTAATTCCTGGCATAATTCCGTGAGTGCTTGAGGTGTGTCAACGTAGCGCATTTCGGTGGTTTTTTGCTGGTTATTCATAAGATTGTGATGGTTTTAATTATAGTGAGTGTTCTGCCGTGTTGATATCTTAAGGTATGATGGGTCCTCCTTGAAATAGGGCCATATAAAAAGACTAAGGACCCGGCGCGTTTTATATCTGATATGACATATTTGATTCAACCATTTTGGGAAATTTGCCTGCTTCAGAAAGCACCGCAAGACATACCTTATTCGCGTGGATTATTCTTCATATTGTTACTAATAGGCCTTCTGGTCGACAATCTGAATTTGAATCTCGCATTACCGAAAGTTGAACCTGGTTATATTGTGCTGGTAGTCAGTGTTCATACAGTATTCTTTCTGGGAAGTCTTTCTGCCTTGATGACTGTTATGGGATATGCAGCGCGTATTTTCCAGACATTGACTGCGCTGTTGGGAACGGGAGTTATTATCAGCCTGTTGGCAATGCCGATATTGCTGGCGATAAATTATATTACACAGGAGCAGGGTTATTTTGGATTAATCCTGTTGTTACTGAATATCTGGAGTTTAGTGATTATGGCCCATATCCTGCGCCATGCTTTATCAGTTAGTTTTATGTTGGCGGGGTTGTTTGCCTTTGGGTATTTTATGCTCAGTATTAAGCTTGTGGATTTTCTTTTGCCGGCGACAAGTTGAAATGCACATACATATTCTTGGTATTTGTGGAACGTTCATGGGCGGACTTGCGCTGTTGGCAAGAGAGCTCGGTTACCACGTGAGTGGCTCGGATGCCAATGTATATCCGCCAATGAGCCTCCAGTTGGAGGCACAGGGGATCACCTTGTGCGAAGGCTATGAACCGTCTCATCTTGATCCGGCCCCTGACCTGGTGGTTATCGGCAATGCCTTGTCGCGGGGTAATCCGGCAGTGGAGTATGTTCTGGACCAGGGCTTGGCGTATACCTCGGGGCCGCAATGGTTGGCGGAGCATGTTTTAGCTTCACGCTGGGTACTGGGGGTAGCAGGGACACATGGCAAGACAAGTACGGCGAGCATACTGGCCTGGCTGCTGGAGGCAAATAACCTCAGACCGGGTTTTCTGATTGGTGGTATTCCCGCCAATTTCGGTCTTTCAGCGCGTCTGGGTGATACTCCGTTTTTTGTTGTTGAAGCCGATGAGTACGACACCGCTTTTTTCGATAAACGCTCCAAGTTTGTGCACTACCGACCCCGAACCCTGATTCTCAATAACCTCGAGTTTGATCATGCAGATATTTTTCCGGATCTGGAAGCTATCAAAGTACAGTTTCATCATTTAATTCGAACCGTGCCGGGCAATGGTCTGATTATCAGTAACCAGGATGATGTTAACTTGCCTGAGGTGCTACAACGGGGTTGTTGGACAGAGGTTGAAAAATTTGGACATGCTGAAGGCGCGGGCTGGTCAGCAAGATCATTGGCGCAGGATAACCATTGTTTCGAGGTCTATTTTAATCAGGTGCTGCAGGGTACCGTGGATTGGCCACTAATAGGTGAGCACAACATGCTCAATGCTCTGGCCGCTATTGCCGCAGCGCGTCATGCTGGTGTGCCGGCAGAATTGGCGATCGAATGTTTACATGGATTCAGCGGTATTAAACGCCGCATGGAAGTGCGAGGCGAGGTCAATGGCATAACTGTCTATGATGACTTTGCCCATCATCCAACGGCAATTGCGACAACACTGGCCGGCTTACGTAAATCAGTTGGCGCAGCGCCTATTGTGGCAGTGCTGGAACCACGCTCCAATACCATGCGAATGGGGATTCATGCCGATGAGCTTGCAAAAGCATTACAATTAGCGGATCGGGTCATGATTTATAGGCCGGACGGGATCGAATGGGATATGACTGCTATAGTTGATTCACTGAATGGTAAAGCACAACAGTTTGATACTACGACGGCGATAATTGAAGCGGTCATCCACCAGGCCAGCGAAGGCAGTCATGTGCTGGTAATGAGTAATGGTGGTTTTGAAGATATACATGTGCGACTGCTGGATGCATTAACGGCTCAACCGTAGTTATATGAATAGAATTAAACAAGAAATAGAATGGCTACCCCAGAAGACCCACCAACACCTGTAATTATTGCCATGACCGGCGCTTCCGGTACGGCTTATGGGCTGCGCCTGCTTGAAATCCTGTTAAAGTCAGGCTGCCCGGTGTACCTCCTTGTCTCCAAAGCCGCACAAATGGTGTTGGCGATGGAAACGCCACTGGATATTCCAACAAGACCTGCGGACATGCAGCGCTTTTTTACCGAGCACTTTAATGTGGGTAAATCGCTGTTAACTGTTTTCAGTCGTGAAGACTGGACGGCTCCGATTGCCAGTGGTTCTCATCGAGCTCAACACATGGTGGTTTGCCCCTGTACCACGGGCACACTGGCGGCAATTGCGAACGGCAACAGTGATAACCTCATGGAACGCGCCGCTGATGTTATGCTTAAGGAACAGCGCAAGCTTATTGTAGTTGTTAGGGAGACACCTTTATCGGTCATTCATATAGAAAATATGTTAAAACTGGCAAAGGCGGGTGCCACTATTTTGCCGGCCAACCCAGGTTTCTATCATCAACCTCAGGAAATTGAGGGCCTGGTTGATTTTATCGTGGCGCGAATTCTGGATCATATTGGTGTAGAACATGAGCTGCTTCCCCGCTGGGGCGAGGCCTGATATAAGTAAAACATTTCCTATGACGTTGAGTATTCCATTGTTTCCCTTGAGCGCGGTGTTGTTCCCCGGCGGTGTATTGCCGTTGCGGATTTTTGAACCGCGCTACCTGGATATGGTGAGTGAATGTCTGAAAACGGACTCCGGTATTGGTGTCGTACTGATCCGTAATGGGCGTGAAGTTGGTGAGGTAGCAGATACCTATGAAGTGGGAACCCTTTGTCATATTCGATATTGGCATAAACGGCCGGATGGTTTGCTTGGTGTGACGTTACAGGGCGAGCAATGTTTTCGTGTTATCTCAACAGAAGTCAGGCCTAATCAATTAATCATTGCGGAAGCGGAATTAATCCCCGAATCTCCAGCTATACCAGTTACAGAATCACATCAGCAGCTAGTAGATTTACTTAAGCAGATTATTAATCAACTTGAACCGCCATACACAACTATAACGCCGGCATATGAAGATGCTGCTTGGGTTAGTGCGCGACTTGTAGAACTATTACCTATTGATTTGCCAGCGAAACAAGAATTATTGATGACAGAAGATGCGGCACAACGCCTGGATACCATTACGGCTATGTTGAGTAAAATGGATATTTTATAGTTGTTTTTGGATTGTTATTCTCAGGCTGGAAATTAATTTGTTTTAAGTAATAAAACGGACTGTTCTATATCTTGATCCCGCGCTGGTTCACCTTTCAGGGTGCGTGATGTTGCGCTGGCGCCGGGAATGCGCGACTGAAACCATTGTAATGGTGTCAGCATGTCTGGTGTGGTTACCAAGTAACGCAATCCGAAGTGTTCGACTTTTTCTAATTCACTGATGTAGCCGAACCACAAGGGATGTTTGCCCTGTGTGTTCTGTATTTCTATCTGAGACCACCAGAGGCGTATCACAAATAATCTATATGGCGGAATAGTTTTGGTAAAGCGTAACTCTTCATACTGGCCATCATGCACATGCGGCAGTAGAGGGAGCTCATATATCGTGGCCGAAGGATTAAACCAGTTGAAATAGCTTCGCAGATTCGTGCTTGCAGAATTCCAATCGGCTGTTTCCAGATTCGTGGTGATTTTCTCGGCAGGTCCCATCCACTGCAGGTTAAAAACAAAATCGTTATGTCCGCGCAGATCTTGTCGGACTGAGGGCAGGGCCTGCCAACCGCTTTCATACCAGGCTTGTTCGGCCATGAAGTATTGGGTATGTATTGGTTGATATTGAGCAAATTGCCGGTTATGCATAAAACCAGGATAGGCAGCTAGACATACCGCAAGCAGACCACCAATAAAGGTAAGGTCAGCGCGTTTTAAATACCGTTCAGGCGCATGGCGCCGATAAGCGATACCGAGTAATGCCGCCCAGGCTAATCCCAGTAACATGCCACCAATAACATCCGTGAGCCATTGCGGATGTAATTGGTGGCATGTTACTGGGATTAGCCTGGGCGGCATTACTC
>JAHEIJ010000104.1 GCA_024639445.1 Gammaproteobacteria bacterium | reverse complement strand
CCGCAAGGGTGGACCCGGCATCACCCGTTCCGATTTGCTGGTCATCAACAAGATCGACCTTGCACCCTACGTCGGTGCTTCGCTTGAAGTGATGGAGTCTGACACCAAACGCATGCGCGGCGATCGGCCCTTCGTGTTCAGCAATCTGAAAACCGGCCAGGGTCTGGACGAGATCATTAATTTCATCCGCTATCAGGGTATGTTGGATACTGCGACTGTTGCTATTGGTTAAACCAAGAGACGACGTACGATGATCGTGGTGTGATAGGAAGGAACGAATAACGAAACGCTTTTCCTTGTCACTTGTCCCTCGCGACATGTCACTGTATTTATTGGTACCCGGGGCCGGCCGCTCCCGCACTGTCACTCTCGGCAACTGCTCCTCGGTTCGGGCATCCTGCTTCACTCTAACTCCTGCATCCCTGCAGTCGTGCGTTGCTCTACCTCCCCACGTCCATGTGGGTCGCTGTGCTCCGCGGCACTCATTCATCCCTGAATTTCGGAATCGACAATTTTGCCTGGAGCAAAATTGGACAACCGAAGGTTGCCCGTAGGGCGAGGACCAGGGACGAAAACCATGGACGGTTAAGTGTCGCGTGAGGCATGGATGCCGGAAGTGACCGGTCCGAGTCCACCTGCACGGAACACCGTGCCGGTGTTCCCATATCAAAGCGAACAACAAATGAATAGGGATTAACTAACTAAAGAGGATGGTGCCCGGGGCCGGAATCGAACCGGCACGGTGTTGCCACCGAGGGATTTTCTTACCAACTACAGCTTTTGCTGCTGCATTATTTTGAATGCATTTGGGGTCTGGACTTTCTCTTCACCTTATTCGTTAACACGAACTTAGGTGGACGCCGTCAAGTCTCTACACGTTCCCACGGAGGGCTTCGCTCGGGATTACCACCACCATTGTGTGCTGAGGTTTCCCCGAATTTGACGCCATTCACACCAGAGGTTTCCCGTCCGGGTGCTCAAATTGTTTAAGTCCCTTGCGTCTACCAATTTCGCCACCCGGGCTTTGGGTGGAAAGCGGCGTATTCTACAACGTGGTGTATTAATTGGGAAATTTAATAACCGATACGAAAACGCGCCTGTTCATCTCCGGTGCGCATCGTGTCGGTCAGGTTTTAAGTCATTTTTATATAATTCACTCCTCAGCTCTCAACACGACTGAAACACTCAGTTTCTTTCTCGCAAAAATCTTCCAGAAATCAATATGTAACCACAATTGTTGACAATTTATGGTTTGAGTGCTTTATTTACCGCCTATTTCGGAGTTTTTTCCACTAATTGTTGACATTTTGAGTATGGATAAATTGCCGCCAGACAATCCCATTGTCTCTCTCGAGACCCATCGCACCCTTGCCGACCGGGTGTGCAGTCAGCTCAAACACGACATCATTATCGGTAAACTGCCGCAGGGCTCAAAAATCCTCGAGGAAGATCTGGCCAAGGTATATGGCAGCAGCCGTGGGCCATTGCGGGAGGCGATTCGCCGGCTGGAAGGAATGAGACTGGTCGTGCGTACCCCTCATGCCGGTGCGCGGGTGGTGACACTGAATCACACCATGATGGCCGAAGTCTATGTGGTCCGCGAGGCACTGGAAGGCATGTCGGCCCGTCTGGCCGCCCAGCAAATGTCCACCGAAGAGATTGAGGCTTTGTGGGAATTACTCGAGCAACATGAACACGGTATCGATGACGCGGATGGCAAGGTGTATTTTCAGCGTGAAGGGGATCTTGACTTTCATTACCGCATTGCCATCGGTAGTAAAAACCAATGGCTGATCCAGCTGCTTAGCAGCGAGCTCTATCAATTGATTCGCATGTGCCGCCATTGCTCGAGTCGCTTACCCTCTCGCCCCACGGCGGCACTCAATGAGCATCGACAGATTGTCGATGCCATTGCGAAGCGGGATCCCGTGCTGGCTGAACTTCTGATGCGCCGCCATATCAGCTGTGCCTGGAATGTCGTTAAGGAACTGCTACCAGGACAAACCAATGGCTGATGGTCTGACTCCCGGCACAAAACTGCGTGAGGCAATAAACACGCATAATCCCCTGCAAGTGGTCGGTACGGTTAATGCTTATACCGCCATCATGGCTGAACGCGTTGGCCACCGGGCTATTTATCTTTCCGGTGGTGGGGTCGCGGCCTGTTCATTGGGCACCCCCGACCTGGGAATCACCACCTTGCAGGATGTGCTCGTGGATGTGAACCGCATTACCGCTGCCTCTAGCCTCCCTTTATTGGTTGATGTTGATACAGGTTGGGGTGGTGCTCTCAACATTGCTCGTTGTGTGCGCGAATTAATCCGCGGTGGTGCAGCCGGTATGCACATTGAAGATCAGGTACAGCAGAAACGCTGTGGTCATCGTCCCAATAAAATGATCGTCTCCCAGGAAGAAATGATAGACCGCATCAAGGCCGCGGTAGATGCCAGAAGCAACGACAGTTTTGTGATCATGGCGCGGACTGATGCGATGGCGGTGGAAGGCATGCAGCCTGCAATCGAACGTGCCATCGCTTGTGTCGAGGCCGGGGCCGACATGATCTTTCCGGAAGCGATGTCGGAACTGTCCCAGTACCAGCAGTTCGTTGACGCAGTACAGGTCCCCGTCCTGGCCAATATTACTGAATTCGGTGCTACGCCCCTATTTACAACTGAGGAACTCGCCTCGGTGGGCGTCAAGCTCGCCCTGTATCCCTTAAGTGCGTTTCGTGCCATGAGCAAAGCGGCACTTAATGTGTACGAACACATTCTGCAGGATGGCACGCAACAACAGGTTGTGGATGCCATGCAAACTCGCATGGAGTTGTATGACTTTCTTGACTATCACCGTTACGAACAAGAACTGGACGAATTATTCGCTGGTGAAAAATCATGACAACAAACAAAGCAGCAGATAGTGGCGGTCTGCGGGGCCAGGTTGCAGGGCAAACCGCCTTATGTACCGTTGGCCATACCGGTGCCGGCTTGACCTATCGGGGTTACGATATGGTCGAATTGGCGGACAAGGCCAAATTTGAGGAAGTTGCCTATTTACTAATGTATGGCAAATTGCCAAATCAACAGGAACTGGACCGCTATATAAAAAAACTGAAAGGCTTGCGCGCCCTGCCGGAAAAGCTCAAAACCGTACTGGAACAAATACCGGCTGATGCCCATCCCATGGATGTAATGCGCACCGGCTGTTCAATGTTAGGCAACCTGGAAGTGGAGAAGTCATTTTCAGAGCAATATGACAAAGCCGATCGCATGCTGGCGGTCTTCCCTTCGATCATCAATTACTGGTATCACTATTCCCACAACGGCATACGCATTGAGACCGAAACAGATGACGACAGCGTTGGCGGGCACTTTCTGCATTTGCTGCACGATGCAGTTCCGAGTGAACTGCATGCCCGGGTGATGAATGTCTCGCTGATTCTCTATGCCGAACACGAATTTAATGCCTCTACCTTTGCCGCCCGCGTCTGTGCCTCCACCTTGTCAGATATTCATTCCAGCGTAACCGCAGCAATTGGCACGTTGCGTGGCCCCTTGCACGGCGGAGCTAACGAAGCGGCCATGGCAATGATTCAGCAATGGCACAACCCGGATGAAGCCGAACAAGCCGTTCTCGACATGCTGGCGCGCAAGGAGAAAATCATGGGCTTTGGCCATGCAGTTTATACCGAATCCGATCCGCGCAATGCCGTGATTAAGGGCTGGTCCGGCAAACTGGCCGAAGATGTGGGGGATACCGTGCTGTACCCGGTGTCATTACGTTGCGAAGAAGTGATGTGGCGCGAAAAGAAATTATTCTGTAATGCGGATTTCTTTCACGCTTCTTCTTATCATTTCATGGGCATTCCCACAAAATTGTTTACCCCCATTTTTGTCTGTTCCCGTGTCACCGGCTGGTGTGCGCATATCTTCGAGCAACGAGAGAATAATCGCATTATTCGTCCCAGTGCCGAATATACCGGCCCCGAATCGGCAAGCTGGATACCTATCGAAGAGCGTAAATAATACCTATGAGCGCCAATGTTGATATCAATGTACGGCCGCAACCTGACCAGGTGCTGGTCGACATTGCGGACTATGTCACCGGTTATCAGGTTACTTCTGCGGAGGCCTACGACACAGCACGGCATTGTTTGATGGATACTCTGGGTTGCGGCTTGCTGGCATTACGCTTTCCGGAATGCACAAAGCATCTGGGTCCCATCGTGCCCGGCACCATTGTCAGACACGGTGCGCGCGTACCCGGAACTTCACATGAACTCGATCCGGTTAAGGCTGCCTGGGACATTGGCTGTCTGGTTCGCTGGCTCGACTTCAACGATACCTGGCTTGCTGCTGAATGGGGGCATCCGTCCGATAATCTTGGCGGCATCCTGGCAGTGGCGGATTACTTGAGTCGCGACAACCTGGCAAAAGACAAGTCGCCACTGTTGATGCAGGATGTACTTACGGCGATGATCAAGGCGCATGAGATTCAGGGTGTAATTGCCCTGGAAAACAGTTTTAATCGCGTCGGTCTGGATCATGTCTTACTCGTGCGCGTTGCCACTACCGCAGTGATCACCAGCATGCTGGGTGGCAGCCGCGATCAAATAGTCGACGCCCTGTCCCAGGCCTGGGTCGATGGCTCATCACTGCGAACCTATCGCCATGCGCCCAACGCCGGTTCCCGCAAATCCTGGGCGGCCGGTGACGCCACCTCACGCGGCGTACGCCTCGCGATGATAACCCTCAAAGGTGAAATGGGTCTGCCTTCGGTACTCAGTGTACCGACGTGGGGATTTTATGACGTGCACTTTGGCGGCAAAAGCTTCAACTTTTCTCAGGATTATGGCAGCTATGTAATGGAAAACATCCTGTTCAAACTCTCCTACCCGGCCGAGTTTCATTCCCAGACAGCGGTGGAATGTGCGGTGCAGTTAAATCCACAAGTCAAAGACCGTCTTGATGAGATTGATAAAATCGTTCTCACTACCCATGAGTCGGCAATTCGCATCATTTCCAAAGTCGGCCCATTGGCCAATCCGGCGGACCGTGATCATTGCCTGCAATATATGGTGGCAGTGCCATTAATTTTTGGTGACCTGCAAGCTGAACATTACGAAAATGACTTTCATAACGCACATCCGCTGATTGATAAATTGCGCGACAAGATGGAAGTGCTCGAAGACGAACGTTACTCGCGTGAGTATCTGGAAGCCGACAAACGCTCGATTGCCAATGCCATCCAGATCTATTTCAAAGACGGTAGCCATACCGATAAGGTCGCGGTTGAATACCCAATTGGGCATCGCCGCCGACGTCGCGAAGGAATCCCGGTACTCAAAAACAAATTCCTGACCAGCTTGCGCAGTCGCTTTCCAGAAGGGCGTTGCCAACAAATCATGAACATTTACCTCGATGCCGACAACCTGGCACATACACCCGTAAACGAATTCATGGAGTTATTTGTCATCAACTGATGCTAAACACGAGATTTGCTGCACCACTATGATGTAACACATAAACCGTAAACTACATTCGCAAAGGTACAGCCATGTCCTATCAAACCGAATACCAGGCATCGTTGGATAATCCGGAGGAATTCTGGAAGCAGAAGGCCAATGAACTAAAATGGTTTAAAGCACCCACTACCATTCTAAGCCAGGACGAGCATGGCATTCATCACTGGTTTGCGGATGGGGAACTGAATAGCTGTTACATGGCGTTGGACTATCATGTTGAGTCCGGCCGTGGTGAACAAACAGCCTTGATCTATGACTCGCCGGTTGCTGATCAGAAAGCAACCTATAGCTACACCGAACTCAGGGATGCCGTAGCCCTCTGTGCCGGAATGTTAAAGAACCAAGGCGTGACCAAAGGCGATCGCGTCATCATATACATGCCGATGATTCCCGAAGCGGCGATTGCCATGCTGGCCTGCGCCAGACTGGGGGCCATCCACTCAGTGGTGTTCGGGGGATTTGCCCCACGGGAACTGGCGGTCAGAATCGATGATGCCAAACCAAAGCTCGTCATTAGTGCGTCCTGTGGCATCGAAGTCAAAAAGTGCATTGAATACAAACCGCTATTAGACAAAGCCATTGAGCTGGCAGAACACAAGCCAGAACACTGCGTCATATTCCAACGTCCACAAACACAAGCCAGCTTGGTGCCAGACCGCGACATCGACTGGCAGGAGGCCATAGGCCAGGCAACACCGGCTGACTGCATACCGGTGAAAGGCTCTGACTTGCTGTATATCCTCTATACCTCCGGCACCACGGGCAAACCAAAAGGTGTGGTGCGTGAAAATGGTGGCCATGCGGTCGCAATGAAATACAGCATGAAAGCGGTCTACAACATGGATCCGGGGGATGTGTTCTGGGCGGCATCGGATATTGGCTGGGTCGTGGGTCATTCCTATATCGTGTATGGTCCCCTGCTACAGGGCTGCACCACGATCATGTATGAAGGCAAACCGGTAATGACGCCGGATGCCGGCGCTTTCTGGCGCGTCATTGCCGAGTATGGCGTGAAAGCCCTATTCACCGCACCGACGGCATTTCGTGCCATCAAAAAAGAAGATCCCGATGGCAAACTGATCCAGCAATATGATTTAAGCTGTCTTAATACTATCTTTGCCGCCGGTGAACGGCTGGATCCACCGACATATGAATGGCTGGTCGAAACAACTCAACGTCCGGTGTTCGATCACTGGTGGCAGACCGAAACCGGTTGGGCGATTGCCGCTAACTTGCAAGGCATTGAATCAATGCCGGTCAAACCCGGATCGTCCACGATGCCGGTACCGGGCTATAACGTGCAAATCCTGGATGAGAACGGCAATCCACTGCCTGCGAACTCACAGGGAAACATCACTATTAAGCTACCGCTACCGCCCAGTTGCCTGACCACCATCTGGGGCGATATGCCTCGCTTCAAACGCAGTTATCTGGAAACCTATCCTGGTTATTACGTCAGCGGTGATGGTGGCTATATCGACGATAATGGCTATCTGTTTGTGATGGGCCGGGTTGATGATGTGATCAACGTGGCCGGACATCGGCTCTCAACCGGCGAAATGGAAGAAATTGTCGGCAAACATCACACCGTGGCCGAATGCGCGGTGATTGGTCGTAACGATGAGCTCAAGGGCCAGGTGCCATTGGGATTCGTGGTGCTAAAAAGTGGTGTTAGCGAACCCGAAGAAAAACTGATTCAGGAATTTGTGAATCTGGTACGTGAAGATATTGGGGCCGTAGCCTGTTTCAAGCAGGCCTACATTGTACCGCGTTTACCGAAAACCCGTTCAGGCAAGACCTTACGTAAAACCATACGCCAGATAGTCAATCACGAAGCG
>JAHEIJ010000002.1 GCA_024639445.1 Gammaproteobacteria bacterium | reverse complement strand
CCTGGATGGCGGCCATTGGCATGTCAGCCAGTTCCCTGATCGTCGTGCTCAATGCGTTGCGGTTGAATAAACAGTATACTCAGCCCGGCGCTGAGCCGCCGCGAGCGCGAGTCGCGACACTGGAAATATCATGACGATACTGTTTTTACTGATTCCCCTGGGGATGGTTTTTCTCGGCGTGGCCATCTGGGCCTTTTTATGGGCGGTGCGCAGCGGCCAGTTTGATGACATGGAAGGGCCGGCCCACCGGATCCTGATGGATGATGACGATCCACGCATTCCGGGGCGAAGCAAGGCCGCAGAAGATGACAAGACTCCTACTGACGCTTGAAGCGGGTCTCCAGCTAAACTAGAATTCGCACAAAATTTTTTGACTTGAACAGGACCTGACCATGAAAGAAATGCTTACCTTTCAGAACTTCCCGATGTTAATCGTGATTGCCTTGATCGTGATCGCTTACCTGAGTTTCTTCTCGGTATTGCTTGGCAGCTAATAAAAAAACACTCAGAACAGATTCGAAAAAAAAGGCCTCTTGAAGAGGCCTTTTTAGATCGAGTGATAACCGAATCAGGTCATCGCAAGTTTCAGTTTCTTGATCGCATTGTTTTCCAGCTGGCGGATGCGTTCAGCGGATACCTGGTACTTGTCGGCCAGTTGATGCAGGGTGCTCTTGTCCTCGGACAACCAGCGCTGCTGAATAATATCGCGACTCCGATCATCCAGCTTGGTCAAGGCCGTGCTTAACTGCTCATGGTTGTGGTCCGCTGAGTCACCCGCTTCAATAATCCGCGCGGGCTCCTGACTGTTGTCCTGCAGGTAGTTGGCCGGTGCGAAGGTGTGAGTGTTTTCATCATCATCGTCGGGCGCATCAAAGGTGATGTCATGACCACTCATGCGGGATTCCATTTCCAGCACGTCCTTTGTCGTTACACCCAGATCCTCGGCGACACGTTCCACTTCTTCATGGTTGAACCAGCCCAGGCGTTTTTTGGAACTGCGTAAATTAAAGAACAATTTGCGCTGCGCCTTGGTGGTGGCAACTTTAACAATACGCCAGTTACGCAGGATGTACTCATGGATTTCAGCACGGATCCAGTAAACGGCAAACGACACCAAACGCACGCCCACGGTGGGATCGAAGCGTTTGACGGCCTTCATCAGGCCAATGTTGCCTTCCTGGATCAGGTCAGCCTGCGGCAAGCCATAGCCACTATAACCACGGGCGACATGTATTACGAAACGCAGGTGTGACAATACCAGTTGCTGGGCGGCGTCGAGATCGCCCTCATCCTGCAAGCGTGTCGCCAATTCACGTTCTTCATCGACACTCAGCATCGGAATTGAGCGGGATGCCTGAATATACGATTCCAGATTGCCAGTTGGCACAGCCAGTTGCATTTCAAGATGCTTCGTCATAAATGAGTTATCCCCGAATAATTCTGTGTGCCAATATTAGCACTCACATCGTTAGAGTGCCAACAAGGCAGTAAGTTCACTCACTTATAAGACAGCTAAATCAATAAAAACAAAAGGTTAGAGATCATGCCGGGAGTTGTTTGAGCTTGGCCTCGTGCCAGGGAGAGAGCTGAGGGCCCTCCGGGGTGGCAATACAGACCCGGTTGCGACCGGTTTCCTTGGCCAGGTACAAGGCCTTATCGGCTTGCATCAGGAAGTCGCTCACATACAGGTTGGGGTGATCCTCGGATCCGGCCAGGCCGATGCTGATGGTGATATCCACCCCGGCCGGTTGCAGGGCCTCGATATGGCGACGCAATTTTTCAATCCGTGGCAGCATCTCGTCGGCGTTGGTGTGGGCCACCAGCACACTAAACTCCTCGCCACCAAAGCGTACCACCATGTCGTCAGGAAAAAATTCGTTGAGGGTTTTACCCAGGGCGGCCAGGACGTGATCGCCGGTGATGTGTCCTAGGGTATCGTTGATATTCTTGAAGTGATCGATATCGATGATCATCCCCCATACAGGCTGGTTCGCTTCCGCGCGCAGAAAGGTCTCACCGTTATCGACCAGATAACGCTTGCTGCGCACTCCCGTGAGGCTGTCGGTAACGGCAACCCAGCGCATGTCTTCCGTTTGCTGTTTGAGGGCGTCATATTGGTGCTTGATCAGCAGCAGGGCACGCACACGCGCCAGTAGAATTTCTTCCACAATGGGTTTGGCGACAAAGTCGTTGGCACCGGCATGGAAGATTTCGACCTGGGTTTCTTGATCATCCGCACTGGTGAGAACCAGCACGGGCAGTTCCTGCTGGGAGTAGTGAAACTTGGCACGAATCGCATGCAGTAAGTCGCCCCCGGTCATTTCACCAATGGTGTAGAAGTCGCTGATCACCATATCGAAGGGTTCAATGTCATGAGGTGTCAGGCGTTGCTTAGCCAGCATTTCGTAGGCTTTTTCCGCCGAGTTGGTATGGGTGTAAGTCAGGCCGTGTTTTTCCAACACACCGAAGGTTACCGCCGCGGAGGTTTTGCTGTCCTCGATAAACAGGATATGTCCGGTCAGCCCCGAGTTTCTCTGGATGAATGATTTGATAAAGGCGCCGAAGGCTTTATAGCCGTTGGACTTGTCGAAATAGTCTGTAACCCCGGCTTCGAAGCCTTCTCGCAATAGCCGGCTATCGGCATCCCCTGAGACTACGATGACCGGGGTGTAATGATTGGTGTGGGAATCACGAATGGCCCGGCTCAGAGCCAGGCCATCCATGTCGGACAATAACAGGGCAGTGGTGACCAGGTCATAGCGTTGTTCACCCAGCATGCGTAGCGCTTCTTCGCCGGATGCCGCGCTCGCCACATGAATGTTATCGAGTTCATCTCGAATTATGCGTGACAGGATCTCGCGGGTCAGAGCTGAAGTATCAACGATAAGGATGCGTGTGAGCGGTTCTTCTGTCATCAAGTTAATTCGGCGAATTAAAAAAGCGATAAAATCCCTGTAGTTATAAAGAGTTTAACGCAATTTTGGCTGCGTTGCTGGCATTCAGGTCGGTTCAATATCCCGCAGGTGGCGCCCCACCGCAAGCCAGGATCCGGTCAGGCCAAGCAGAATACTGGTCCCGATCAGTATGCCGGTGGTTGCCGCATCGAGTCCGCTTAACTCGAACTGGCTCTGGTAAAGCCCGGTCAGGCGTTCAACCGGGTCGCTGAGAATCGTGAGGGACAGGCTCACCAGCAGCCAGGCAATCACGCCGCCGAACAGGCCATACCAGAAGCCGGTATAGAGAAAAGGTCGGCGAATGAAGGCGTCCGTACCGCCGATGAGTTTCATGACCACGATTTCATCCCGCCGATTCTGGATAGCCAGGCGAATGGTGTTGCCCACCACCAGTAAAACCGCCAGGGCCAGCAGGGCAGCCAAGACCACCACGCCGCGTCGCACCAGTTCCATGATGACATAGAGGCGTTTGACCCATTGCATGTCGAGCTGGGCGATATCCACGGGCGGGTAGTCTTTCAGGCGATGCAGCAGCTTTTCCGTTGCCGCCGGGGTGCTGGCGGCCGGGGTGGGATGAATGACCAGTACCGAGGGCAGCGGGTTGTCTTTCAGCGCTTCCAGCGCATCGCCGAAGCCTGACAGGCGTTGGAACTCCTGCAGGGCTTCGCGCCGCGAGATATAACTCACGTTCGCAACTTCCGGCAACTTCTGGATTTGTCGGGCGAGGCGGCTGGCTTCATCATCTTGCACTGTACGTTTGAGAAACAGGGATATCTGGGCCGCGCCGTCCCAGCCGCCGCTGAGCTGTTGGGCATTTTTCAAAACCACATGTAGCCCCGAGGGCAGGGCCAGGGCTATCCCGATCACAGCCGTGGTCATCAGGGTGGCAAAGGGGCTGCGGCTCAATACCCCCAGGCTGTAGAAAAGTACCTGCAGGTGGCGGAGCAAGTAAACTCGCAGGGCGGTGAGCGGGCCTCGTCGAAGGCCTATGTCGCGAGAGGGTGCGCCGCTAGCCATGGTTATTCGGAAGGGTCCGTATCGTTGACCAATTGACCGCCTTTCAAGGTCAGTACGCGGTATGGCAGGGTATGGATCAGTGCGAGATCATGGGTGGCTACCAACACCGTGACCCCGACCTGGCTGAATTCCTCAAAGATATGCATGATGTCGCGCGACAGTTCCGGGTCCAGGTTGCCGGTGGGCTCATCGGCCAGCAGCAATGGCGGCTTGTTGACCACGGCACGGGCAATACCGACCCGCTGTTGTTCTCCCCCCGATAGGGTAATGGGATACTTTCTTTCCTTGCCAAGCAATCCTACCTTGTCGAGCGCAGCTCTGACGCGCTTGCCTATTTCCCGCCGGGGATAGCCGGCAATGATCAATGGCAGGGCGACATTATCGTAGACCGTGCGATCAAACAGGAGCTGATGGTCCTGAAAAATGATGCCGATGTTGCGGCGAAAATAAGGAATGCGACGGCGCGAAATTTTGGCCAGGTTCTGACCATTAATCAGCACCTGACCGCGGGAACTGCGTTCCAACAAGGCGATAAGCTTCAACAGGCTGCTTTTTCCCGCGCCGGAATGACCGGTGAGGAAGGCCATTTGACCAGCCGGCATGTGAAAGCTGACATTCTGCAGCGCATCAAAGCCACTTGGGTAGCGTTTACTGGTGTGGGTAAACCGGATCATATATTCCAGTGATGAGGCTAACTGATTGAGACGACACTATATTAATAAACAGATAATGTATCCCCGCCAGCCTTCATGTTTTTTATATTTTTATCGTATGCAACTACCTTATTCGTTGCTGAAAAGTGCTGCAACAAATTCTTCCGCATTAAATGACCGCAGATCGTCAATGCCTTCGCCCACGCCGATGAAGCGAATGGGAATGCCAAGCTTGTGGGCAATGGCGAAGATCACACCCCCTTTGGCGGTACCATCCAGCTTGGTCAGGGCGATCCCGGTGAGGCCGACAGCTTGATTAAATTGCTGTGCCTGATTCAGGGCGTTCTGGCCCGTACCGGCATCTACTACTAATAACACTTCATGGGGTGCGGAATCATCCAGTTTACCCATGACGCGTTTCACTTTTTTGAGCTCTTCCATCAGGTTGGACTGGGTATGCAGGCGCCCAGCCGTATCGGCAATCAACACATCAATGTTACGTGCCTGGGCTGACTGCAGGGCGTCAAAGATGACGGAGGCGCTGTCGGCACCACTTTGCTGGGCGATGACCGGCATATCGTTGCGTTCCCCCCAGGCCTGGAGTTGTTCCACCGCGGCAGCCCGAAAAGTATCGCCGGCGGCCAGCATGACCGAACGACCCTCCGCCTGCAGACGCTTGGCCAGTTTGCCAATCGTGGTGGTTTTACCGGCGCCATTGACGCCCACCATCAGGATCACGAAAGGTTTGTGGCTTGGGTCAATTTCCAGGGGGGCATCGCAGGGGGTGAGGATGGCGGTCATGTCGTCCTTGAGCGCACCCAACAAGGCTTCGCTGTCCTTGAGTTCCTTGCGACTGACGCGGCTGGTGAGATCCGTGATAATTCGCTGGGTCGCCTCGACACCAACATCGGCGGTCAGCAACAAGGTTTCAATATCCTCCAACAGTTCATCGTCAATGCTCTTTTTACCCAGGGTCAGATCCGCCAGACCGGTTGTCAGGCCGGAACGGGTTCGCGTCAGCCCCTGGATCAGGCGACTGAAAAACCCACGATTGTCTTGGGGAGATTGGGATTCGTCCTGTCTGGTGTCGGTGGATTTGGATTTACTGAAACTAAACATCATTCAATCGGTCGTATTGCATAAGTTGCCCGCAGCAGTTAACAACGGGATGCGTTATCCTACCATTGCCATCTGTTATCGATAAGCAGAGAACGTTGATTATATAAGGAATTTCCGAGATGTTGAAAAATATTGTGTTGTGGCTGGCGGGTATCATGCTGGTCTTGCCACAGATCGGCCTTGCCCAGGTCCATGAAACCACACTCAGTAACGGCATGAAGGTGCTGGTGAAGGAAGATCACCGTGCACCGGTCGTAGTGTCACAAGTTTGGTACAAGGTCGGAGCGAGTTATGAGGACAACGGGATCACCGGGATTTCCCATGTCCTTGAGCATATGATGTTCAAGGGCACCGAAAAACATGGTACGGGAGAATTTTCTCGTATTATTGCGGAGAACGGGGGACGCGAGAATGCGTTTACCGGACGTGATTACACAGCGTATTTCCAGCAACTGGAAAAAAGCCGTTTACCGATCAGCTTTCAACTGGAAGCGGATCGGATGCGTAACCTCACTTTGCCGGAAGTGGAGTTCAAAAAAGAAGTGGAAGTGGTCATGGAAGAACGCCGCCTGCGAACTGAGGATAACCCCCGTGCACTGACCCAGGAGCAGTTCTATGCGGCAGCGTTTGTGAGTAGCCCCTATCATAACCCCATTATTGGCTGGATGGATGATCTAAAAAATCTTACTGTTGATGATCTCAAAACATGGTATGGCCGTTGGTACGCTCCTAACAATGCCACCTTGGTGGTCGTCGGCGACGTTGATGCGCAGGCGGTATTCAATCTTGCTGAGCAGTACTTTGGCAAACTGGCTCCGAGCGAAGTGAGAACAATGAAGCCGCGGCCGGAGATTCCTCAACTGGGTGCGCGTAACATTGCGGTAAAAGCGCCTGCAAAATTGCCTTATATACTGATGGGTTACAAGGTACCGGTTGTAAATACCGCCACTGAGGAATGGGAGCCTTATGCATTGGAAATGTTGGCAGGGATCCTTTGCGGCAGTAATAGCGCACGTTTTCCCCGTGAATTAGTGCGAGAAAAACAGATCGCTGCCGGAGTGACTGCCGGATATGATCTCTTTGCCCGGCAGGAAGATCTCTTGGTTTTCGATGCAACACCGGCAGAGGGTCATAGCATTGAAGAACTACGACAGGCTATAGAAGAACAGATTGAACGTATTAAAACAGAAGTGGTTAGCGAGGAAGAACTGGCCCGTATCAAGGCCCAGGTTGTGGCCCACAAAGTGTATGAACAGGATTCGGTTTTCTACCAGGCAATGCAGATGGGTTTGTTGGAAACTGTAGGTGCTGGTTGGCAAAAGCTGGATGAATATCCTGAACGCATCCGTGCGGTTACGGCTGAGCAGGTACAGGCAGTCGCCAGAAAATATCTGGTTGATGATGGGTTGACTGTCGGCATTCTTGAGCCCCAATCGTTAACGGATAAATCTTTGGCCAGTGCCGAACATTAATTTTAAAGCCAAGAACCTACAGGAACTCGTATGACTCGGATGCAGAAAATTTTGGTGTTATTTTCCTTTGTCGTCGCCATTATTGTGATTAGTGTCTTCTGGATTACCGAACAATCCAACAGGGAATTAACTGCGGCACCCATCAGTACTAATGGTCTTAGCATAGAAAACTGGCAGACCAGAAATGGTGCCCGGGTGCTGTTCGTGCATGCCCCCCAGTTGCCGATGGTCGATGTGCGGATCGTGTTTGATGCTGGCAGTGCGCGGGACAATAGCAAGGCGGGCCTGGCATCTTTTACCAACGGTATGTTGAATCACGGCGCCGGAGAGTGGGATACCAACACCCTGGCGGAACGTTTCGACAGTATCGGGGCCCAGTACAGCAACAGTGCCGCACGTGATATGGCCGTGCTGCAATTACGCAGCCTGACAGATACACCATTGCTGGACACAGCCGTGAGTACCATGATGGCAATCGTTAACGAGCCGCATTTTGATCAAAACGAACTGGAACGTCTGCGCAAGCAGGTTCTGATTAGTCTCAAGAGCCAGCTTCAATCACCCGGTACCATTGCGGACAAGGCTTTTTATCGCACCCTGTATTCGGAACACCCCTATGCGATGCCTATAGCGGGTGAACCCGAGACGGTTACGGCGATTAGTCGAGAAGATATTATTGAGTTTTACAAACAGTACTATGTGGGGCGTAATGCAATCGTGGCGATTGTCGGTGCACTTGATAAGGCCGAGGCCAGGGATATGGCTGAACGCTTGGTCGGTAATTTACCCAAAGGAAAAAGCGCTCCTGCCTTACCCAATGTCAAGGCTTTGCAGCAGGCTGAAGTCGTTCAGGAAGCTTACCCTTCCAGTCAGACCCATATCCTTGTCGGGCAACCGGGGATGAAACGCGGTGATGCGGATTATTTCGACTTGTATGTGGGTAACCATATTCTGGGAGGGGGTGGATTTGGCTCCCGTATCATGAAAGTGATTCGTGATGACAACGGTCTGGCATACAGTTGTTACAGTTATTTTCTCCCGATGCGAGAGGATGGCCCCTTTATTATGGGGCTGCAAACCAAGAATGAATCCCGTGACCAGGCGTTGGAGTTACTGGGCAAGACCTTGCGGGAATTTATTGAGCAGGGACCTACGGCAGATGAGTTGGCGCATGCCAAAAAGAACATCACTGGTGGGTTTCCCCTGCGTATCGACAGTAACAAGGACATTGTGGAATATATCGCGATGCTGGGTTTTTATGATTTACCGTTGGACTATCTCAATACCTTTAATAGCAAGGTGAGTGCCGTCACCCTTGAATCTATCAAGGACGCTTTTGCCCGTCGTGTTGAGCCTGGCAAGTTATTAACTGTGACAGTGGGGCAGCAGTAGATAAGGCAATTACCGGTGGGGAATACGGCACAGACGCGGGGCAAATGAGCAAACCACGGAATCAACTACGCATCATCGGTGGTCAGTGGCGCGGTCGTAAATTGCCATTTCCGGAAGTGCCCGGTTTGCGGCCGACACCCGACCGGGTACGGGAAACCCTGTTTAACTGGCTTGCGCCGGTGATCACGGGTGCCCGTTGCCTGGATTTGTTTGCCGGTAGCGGCGCCCTCGGATTGGAAGCGTTGTCACGGGGTGCGTCCCAAGTGATTCTGGTTGATAATCACGCCGCCGTCATAAAGCAGTTGCACGCCAACCTGGGGTTACTTCAGAGTACTGCCGCCGAGGCGGTGAAAGCCGAGGCATTACGCTATTTGACGGATCCCGCTTCTACGTTTGATATCGTATTTCTTGATCCCCCCTACCAGGCTGATCTGCTACCTGAATGTATTGAGCGGCTAGAGCAAGGAGGCTGGTTAAACGCCCATGCCTGGATTTACCTTGAAGCTTCGTCGCAGTCAGGCCTGCCGCCCTTGCCGCCGAGCTGGACGGTATATCGAAGCAAGACAGCCGGCGAGGTGGGCTATCACCTGGTCCGGCGCGTGGTCTCACAGTAGTAAAGCGGTTAGAATTCAAACTGCCTAAGTGACTGGTTCATATTATGAAAATCACCGCGATCTATCCCGGGACCTTTGATCCCATCACCAATGGACATGTGGATTTGGTGCAGCGCGCCTGCCGTCTGTTTGATCATGTCGTGGTTGCCATTGCCGCAGGGAGTGCCAAGGCGCCGGTCTTTACCCTGGATGAGCGAGCGGCCCTGGCGCAGGAAGTATTGACGGGCTGCGACAATTTCGAGGTATGTGGATTCGATACCCTGTTAGTGGACTTCATGCAGGAAAAGGGTGCACGGGTCATTATCCGTGGATTACGCGCGGTGTCCGACTTTGAGTACGAATTCCAACTGGCCAGCATGAATCGTAAACTGGCACCGGAGGTGGAAACCGTGTTTTTAACCCCGGCGGAGCAGTTTTCCTTTATTTCCTCCAGCCTGGTAAGGGAAATAGCCGCATTAGGGGGGGATGTTTCCGCCTTCGTACACCCCAAAGTGGCTGCTGCATTAAATAACAGAATACGCTAATATTGCAGATCAGTTTGTCAGAAACCGACTATTTTAATCAGTAATTATGAGGCTGCCATGTCCCTGCTGATCAACGATGAATGCATTAACTGTGATGTTTGTGAACCCGAGTGCCCAAACGGGGCGATTTCCCAGGGTGACGAGATCTACGAAATAGATCCCAACTTGTGTACCGAGTGCGTGGGACATTTCGATGAGCCGCAGTGTATCGAGGTTTGTCCGGTGGACTGTATTCTCAAGGATCCTGACAATGAAGAATCCGAAGACGGGTTGATGAAGAAATACGAGCTGCTGCAAAGCGCCTGAGACGGAAATGGAAAGACAAAAAGCCCCGCAAGGGGCTTTTTTTATGGTCGTGAATCAGGGATAAAGACTATCCCTTAACTCAAAAGAAAAAGCTTATGCGACACATTTATACCGCTTGGTTGTGTTTTGCACTGGGAGTCAATATCAGTGCGGCATCTCAACCCCCGCAGGCTGCAATCGCCACTGCCCATCCGGTGGCCACAGAAGCGGGTCTGGAGATCCTGGCCGCAGGTGGCAATGCCTTCGATGCAGCCGTAGGCGTGAGCGCCACCCTGGCGGTAGTGGAGCCTTATAGCTCCGGCATTGGCGGCGGGGGCTTTTGGTTGTTACACCGGGAGGCTGATAGTCTCCAGGTCATGATTGACGGCCGAGAAAAAGCCCCCCTGGCCGCATCGCGAACCATGTATCAGGACGCCAAGGGTAAAGTTGTTCCTGGTTTGTCAGTCGATGGTGCCCTGGCAGCCGGCATCCCGGGTGAGCCGGCGGCGTTGGTGCATATTGCCGAGACCTATGGCAAGTTGCCATTATCCCGCAGTCTTGCGCCCGCCATTCGAGCCGCCCGCAACGGTTTTAAAGTTACACCGCATTATCGTCGTATGGCGAAGTTTCGCCTCAAGGCGTTGCGGACATCACCGGCCGCCGCCGAAGTATTTTTATTGCACAACGCGGTGCCGCCATTGGGACATCACATCAAGCAGCCGGATCTGGCCAACACACTGCAGGCACTGGCGAACCAGGGGCGAGCCGGTTTTTATCAAGGCAAGGTCGCCAAACAATTACTTAGCGGCGTGAAAAGTGCCGGTGGTATCTGGGGTGTGCAGGATTTCGAACAATATGAGGTCATGGAACGCACGCCTGTAAATGGCAAGTATCGTGGTTACCGCATTGTCTCCGCCCCACCGCCATCATCGGGTGGCGTGGCCCTGGTGACGATACTCAACATACTGGAGAAGTACCGCCTCAAGAGTTTGACGAGCCTGCAACGCCAACACGTTATCGTCGAGGCGATGCGGCGTGCATATCGTGATCGGGCGGAGTATCTTGGAGATCCCGATTTTGTCGATGTGCCTGTTAAGCAACTGATTGATAAAAACCATGCCGCCCAGTGGCAACGCTCCATCAGTCTCAAACAAGCCACACCCAGTAATTCCCTGGGCCAAGTCGCTGATACCAGTGGCGGCAATCACACCACGCATTTTTCTATCCTGGATAAAGCCGGTAATCGGGTCGCGGCTACCCTGAGTATTAACTATCCATTTGGTTCCTGCTTTATGCCACCGGGCACCGGGGTGTTGTTGAATGACGAGATGGATGATTTTTCAGCCAAACCCGGCGTACCCAATGTGTATGGTTTAGTGGGTGCGGAGGCGAATGCGATCGCCCCGGGTAAACGCATGTTATCCAGCATGAGTCCCACCTTTATTGAAGGTCAGCAGGGCATTGCGATCCTGGGTACACCCGGTGGTAGTCGCATTATCACCATGGTGTTACTTGCGGGTCTCGGTTACACAGAAGGATTGGATGCGGAGGCGATGGTCAGACTGCCACGTTTCCATCACCAGTATTTACCGGACAAGATCTTCTATGAACCCGAGGCCATCAGTGATCAACAGCGTACTCACCTGCAGGCCATGGGACATGAACTCAAGGCTTTGCAGCAGCCTTACGGCAACATGCAGGTCGTGATCTGGGATAAGCAAGCCAACAGGGTGAGTGCGGCGAGTGATCCACGGGGTGAAGGCAAGGCCTTGCTGCACTAAATCGGCGGCAGGGTTAATTGTCTCAAAGACTAGGGACCGCATTAGCTGCCCTGTCCAGACACTAGATAAGGATGTTGCTCTTTATGGTTCGGCTTGCCGGGGTCTTGCCAATGGCAGCAGCGTTTATGAATCGTATTGCCACATTCAAGTCTGGCAATGGGGACAGAAATAAGTCGCTCGCTGGCCAAGGGTAATGTGCTTTATGGGAGTCCCACAACCTGGGCAAGGTTCACCGGCCTTCCCGTAGACATTCAGTTTTTGCTGAAAATATCCCGGTCGACCATCCTCGGCGGTAAAGTCTCGCAAGGTGGTGCCTCCGGATTTGATCGCCGCACGTAAGACGTTTTTGATCGCCTGTGCCAGTCGATCATAACGTTCAGCCGTGAGACGCCCGGCAACCCGTTTTGGATGTATGCCCGCAAGAAACAGTGCTTCATTGGCGTAAATGTTTCCAACCCCAACGACTATCTTGCTGTTCATGATGAATAATTTAACAGCGACTTTTTTACCACGGGAATGGTCATAAAGGTGCCGGCCAGAAAACCCCCGTTGCAGCGGTTCCGGTCCAAGGTTTACTAATAGTTTATGTTGCAAGGGGTCCTTGGCGGTATATAACACTGCACCAAAACGACGTGGATCTCGAAGGCGCAGGCACATGCCATCTTGAAATACGAACTCAACATGATCATGTTTATTTCGGTCGCTATCACAGGCTACCATGCGCAGACTGCCCGACATACCCAGGTGGATAATTACGCTGCCTGCCGGAAAACCCAGTAACAGGTACTTGCCGCGACGCGTTAAAGATTCCACCTTCAGGCCAGCAAGTGTTTTGTCAAGGATTCGCGGTACAGGCCAGCGTAAACTGGCATTACGCACAACGACCCGGGTGAGAGTGTTTCCCAGAATATGAGGTTCTATCCCGCGACGGGTGGTTTCAACTTCAGGCAATTCAGGCATGGATCAAGTTTTAATGGTGGGTAACCAGCTTGTTTTATATTGACAGCCAGAGCCAATAGTTATGTCCTGCAGTCAGGGTTTCGCTTTATCCGCTTCAGGCTCAGCCTCAGCCTCAGATTCGGGTTCCGGGAGTGAGACCAAACGTTGATATACGTCATCAGCAATATGGTATTGCAAGCCCATACCGAGTCGAATCAGGCTGGTTTCATCTTCTGTTTGCAGCAGTTTAAATCGAATGGGATCGGCCTGGTTTTTTATATAAACCTCGATGTCAGCTTTGCCGTCCTTGACCTCTGTAGGGCGTAATTCCAGTGCCTGTGCATGTTGCCAGTTGTCGATGAGTTCAATACTGGCATCCGCTGACAATTCGGCATATTGCGGAGTTCGTTGCCATTGCCCCTCGTTGTTAATCAATTGCAAGTCAGGTAAAACAAGCTTAACGATATTAGCAGCCGGCGGTAGCAAGCTGTGACTCAGGTAGATTGTCGGGTTCCCGGCAGCCTGGTAGTAGAATGTATCGACAATCGTATGCAGTTGGTCTCCGGCCTGGACATAGCGTCGCTGTTGTAAAGGTTGGGTGTCACCAAACTTGATTTGCTCAGTACGATTGAAAGTAACGACAGCGCGGGGTTTATCCAGACCGTAAGTCGTAAGTTGTAGTCCGCTCAGTGCATGATTGCTCAGGCTTTCCGCTTGAGTCAGACGCAACAATGATTGGACTCGAAATTCATTTGCCGGCAGATGATAGGGGTTGTGCATCCACCACTGGCCGTCAGACTCCTTGACCAGTTCGACATCGTTGCCGGTTACACGCTTTAGATGAACACGATTAACCGTTTCCGGTGTTAGTTGTGTCAGCCGGGTTGGCTGTAGTTCGACTTTTTTACCGGGCTCATAGACAACAACTAACAGCAGGATACCGAGCAGCAGCAACAGTGCCAGATTGAGCCAGAGTCGGGAAGCCATGCTTATAGTTTGCGCCGTTTTATCCAGATAAAAACGCCACTACCGAGTAACAACAGTGGTAAGCCTAGCAAGAAGAAGAGGCCGAGTAGCGACCAGGCGATTTCGCTCATAACCAATTCAGTGTCCGGTGCCTTCCGGCCAGGGATGGCAATAAAGTTATCATCGTGGCTTAACCAGTTAATGATATTATATCCAAGATCCTGATTTCCCTGATTAGCGAGATAGGCATTGGAGAGAAAGTCACCATCACCTAATATCACTACCCGTTGTTGTGGGCCGTCTTGTTTTTCATCTGTTGATTCTTTGCCGGGCAATTCGCGTGTCAGCGCAATCCCAATTGCCAGTGGACCGGGAATATCCTGAACAGCGTCGTATTCAATGGTGCCCTGCATCTTACCGCTTTCGGCCCAACTGCGATCGATAGTCTGCAGGAAATGCGTTGCATTCCATTCTTCCTGGCCAATGAACTGGATGCCACTGGCGCGGGGGAATAGTGTCATTAATGCAAATCCACGAGTAATGGGATGTTCGCTGTAGCGGGTTACCAGCGCAAATGAGGGATCGGAAATGCCTAGCAATTGTGTTGTGGGATCAACGATAACGCCATCTATAAAACGGATGCGCAAGTCTTGCGTGAGTTTATCTAGGTTATAGAGAGCACCAGGATCATGCAGCCATAACAGGTTACCACCGCGTTCCAGGTATTTACGGATTAAATCGACCTCGCCGTCGAAATAATCAATCTGCGGTCCGGCAATAATTAGTATGGCGGTGTCATCGGGAATTTCAGGCTGTTCGGTGAGATTGAGGCTGACTATGTTAATACCTTTTGTGGCGAGAAAATTTGTGAGCAAGCTATAGTCGTGATTAGCCTGCCCCGTTGCCTGACGTTCACCATGGCCAGCAAGAAAAACAAGCTTCTTTTCCTGGCTTCGTAGCAAGCGTTGTAAGCTATTAGTGATGGTTTCTTCACCGGGGTTGGTAACATGCTCACTACGACCCTGGTATGTAATCACCAACTCACCTTCAACCGTAATTCCCAGAGCTCGAATTTTATCCGGTTCAATATCCGGATTCACAAAACTGAGCTCAATGTCCGGTTTGTGCTTTTGATAGCGATTGATGAATTCCTTTATGACAGGCTGCACCTGTTTGCTTGCAAACGCGGTTATCTGTACGGGCCCCTCAATGCGAGACAATAAGGTGATGCTGGTGTTGGAAAGTGTGTGGCGGCCGGTCGCTGTCCAGTCAGACTCAAAGCTATATCGCTGTGACAGCCAGGCTAGCAGTCCAATTACGGTAAGAAACAATACCAGGAATATAAGATTCTGGATGCGGAATTGCAGACGAGTTTTTCGATTAATTTCCATAATTCGCAATCAGTGTTGCAGTCGATCTGTATCAAGGCGTCGGATGCTAAGTACAAGAAATACACAAATAAACAGAATAAAGTACACAACGTCGACAGAGCTGAAAATGCCGCGCGCCAATGCATCAAAATGACGTAGCATGGAGAGATAACTCAGCAAGCCACTGGCTTCAATATTGTCAACACTGTTGCTGCCAATATCGATTATCCATAACAAAAGCAAAGCCCCATAGGTGCCGATGGCCGCCACTGTGGGCTGATCAGTTAATGTTGACAGGTATAAGCCAAGGGCTGAAAAGCTGGCAATCAATAACAACAGGGCGATAAGAATCGACAGGAAATGACCAACGTCCAGATTTCCTGCCAGGAGCAAGGATAGCGGCATGAGGCTGAGAAGTGAGGTCATTAATAACAGAAACAACATGATGCCGGAAAATTTACCGATGATTATCTCGGTCATTGATACAGGCGCACTCAGCAGCAGGGTGAGACTATGATTGCGTCTTTCCTCACTAATGATCCGCATTGTTAACAATGGAACGACCATCATGAATATCCACGCTGTTGCACCATATAGTGGTGCAATGATGCGTTCAGTTACCCCGGGAACGTTTTCCAGCATCATGAGTTGAGGTTGATTGACAATATAACCTTCCACCAACGCCAGGAAGATAAATGCCAGAATCAACTGGGTGACAGCCATGATGGTCCAGGCCATGGGTGAGACAAACAGGGTGCGAAGCTCTCGCTGTGCTAGGGTAAGTACCATCATTTTGCACCTACCATCTGATCGATTTCTTCCGATGAAGTGATATCAACGAATATATGTTCCAGGGTTTTAAATTCCGGAGTTAATTCATACAGGCCCCAGCCTTGCGTTACGGCTTGCTCAGCAAGTCGGGAGGCAGGATTGTCACCGCAGGCATGGTGTATCCGCAGTCGACCATCGTCCAGTTTTTCCACCTCCGTAACGCCCTCAATGGCAAGCAACTGATCATCGGCTGGGGGACGTTGTAAGCCGAGGTATAGACAGGTTGAGTCCATTTGTTGATTCAGGTTGGCAATATAGTCGCTGAATACCAGCCGACCATTGGATATGATTTGCACCCGGTCACAGGTCATTTGTACTTCCGGCAGAATATGGGTCGACAGAATAACACCGCGTTCTTTCCCAAGTTCACGAATCAGGCTGCGGATTTCCCGAATCTGGATGGGATCAAGACCCACTGTGGGCTCATCCAGTACTACGATTGAGGGTGAATGAATGATTGCCTGTGCAATGCCTACCCGCTGTTGATAACCCTTGGACAGATTGTTAATCAGCCGTTTGCCGACTGCCTCCAGACCACAGCGTTGTTTGGTCTGGGTTACGGCGGTTACAATTTTATCAGGAGAAATCCGGTTCAGTTGGGCACAAAATCGCAGGTATTCATCCACGCTGAGATCACGATATAGGGGAGGTTGCTCGGGTAAATAGCCTATTTCCGCTTTGGCCAACTTGGGATGTTCAAGCAGGTCGATGCCGCATATACGGATATGCCCAACGGATGGCGCCAGATTGCCAGTGATGATCTGCATGGTGGTGGACTTTCCCGCCCCGTTGGGGCCAAGGAAACCCAACACTTCACCCTGGACGAGATCGAAGTTTACATCCGCGACCGCAGTCAGGTTGCCATAGTAGCGCGACAAATGTTGTACACTTACCAGTGAGGTATCATTCATTGTATTACTGCTGTTTCCTACCGCCTGCTACACCCGTGAGCTGTAATGATTTGCTCAGATGCAATGATTGAACGGGAATTATATGCAACAAACTCTGTGTGACAAGTACGGATTCGACAAAGCAGGTCGAGAACGCCGACTTGCTTTGCTTGGGTTTGGTGTAGAGGATATCGATCTCGCGCAACAACTACAAACGAAAGTGCTTGCACCGAACCGGCATGCGATTATTGAGGCGCTTTATGAATTCATTACCCACAAGCCGGATATGGCTGCCTATATCGATGGCCCTGAGACGCTGGAGGCACTGAAGCAGAGCTATCACAGTTATCTGAGCAGTTTGGGAGTAGACTACACTAGCTTTGAGTATTTTGAAAACCGGTTACATATTGGAGTGACCCATGCGCGTAATGGTTTACCATTGGGGCTCTATCTGGCAGTCAACCGTCTCTTGGTTGATTTAATTTTGCGTTGTTTTCCCCCTGAGATGATCAAACAGCCCGAATACTGTCTCAACCTGTCACGCTTTGTTAACAGGATCGTCAATCTTGACATGTCCCTGGCAATTGAAATTTATCACCGCACCGAAGTCCAGGACCTGAAAACCTCGGTGCATGCTCTGTTAAACGAACGGGAAGACCTTACGACCCAGGTGCAACGTGATGCCCTGACCCAGTTGGCGAGCCGGCGCTACTTATTAGATGTCTTAACTAAAGCAGTGGAACGGGTGAGCAATGATGAAGGCAATCTAAGCATTGCGATGGCGGATCTGGACCATTTCAAGCAGGTAAATGATAGCCTTGGGCACCTGATAGGTGATCGGGTACTGAAGGAAGTCGCCCAGCGGCTGTCTAAATCAGTGCGTGAACAGGACCTGATCGGTCGTTATGGTGGTGAGGAGTTTTTACTGATTTTTCCCGAGACTCCTTTAGCCGTGGCGCAACAGGTGGCGGAACGTATTCGTGAGCATGTCGCATCGACTCCCATACACCTGCCGGAACATACTATTCCGATAACCATCAGCATCGGCCTGACTCACTTTGAAACCGGTGATACGCTCGAGTCACTGCTGCAACGGGCGGATGGTGCCATGTATGCCGCCAAACAGGCGGGTCGTAACTGCGTTACGGTTTTATGAAAACAATCCTCGGTGTAGATACCGGTGGCACCTTCACCGACTTTGTTTTGTATCGTGAAGGACAACTAAGTACCCACAAAGTGTTATCAACCCCCCATGCACCGGAGGAGGCAATTTTACGGGGTCTGGCCGAGATGGGCCTGGAAAACACCTTGCTTGACAGCTTATATATTGTGCATGGTTCGACAGTGGCGACTAATGCCGTGCTGGAAGGTAAAGGGGTGTCCTGCGTCTTCATCACCAACCGCGGCCTGCGCGACATGCTGACGATCGGTCGGCAAACTCGACGTGAGCTATACAACCTGCAACCTGAACCCCCACCGGTTCCGGTTGCCCGCGAGTTTTGTCTGGAGACCGGTGGGCGACTGGCAGCGGATGGCAACGAGCTTGAACCCTTGACGTCGGCTGAACTGGCTAAGTTGTCCAAAGCGATAGAGACCTTAGCACCAGAGGCTGTCGCGATTAACCTGTTGTTCTCCTATCTGGATCCCCGGTTTGAAATCGCCATTGAAGACGCGTTGGCGGATCAATACTTTGTTTCCCGTTCGTCCAGTATTTTGCCCGAGTTTCGTGAATACGAGCGGGGCATGACTACCTGGCTTAATGCTTACGTGGGTCCGTTGGTTGCGGGGTACCTGAAACAGTTGCAACAGGGTGTTCCGCAGGCCGCGGTTTCGGTCATGCAAAGCTCAGGCGGTACCATTGCTGCCAATCAGGCCGGGCGTCAGGCCGTGCACATGTTGCTTTCCGGGCCGGCGGGCGGGCTGGCGGCGGCCCAATTCCTGGGTTCATCCATTGAACGGACACGCTTGCTGACCTTTGACATGGGGGGCACCTCCACCGATGTGGCCATGATCGATGGCGCGCTACAGTTGACCAGTGAGGGCAAGATCGCTGGTTATCCCGTAGCGGTGCCCATGGTGGACATGCACACCATCGGGGCCGGCGGCGGGTCCATTGCCTATGTGGATAGCGGCGGCATGTTGCAGGTGGGGCCTGAATCGGCTGGGGCAGCGCCCGGGCCGGCCTGCTATGACCGGGGTGGGGATTGCGCGACGGTGACAGATGCCAATTTGATCCTGGGTCGGTTACGGTCCGATGCATTTCTCGGCGGCGATATGCAGTTAAGCGAACCCGCTGCGTGCCGCGCAATGCGGTCGATTGCAAAGCCACTGGGAATGTCACCAGAGCAGGCTGCCGAGGGTGTGATTCGAATTGCCAATGAACATATGGCGCACGCCTTGAGGGTCATGTCGGTCCAGCGAGGCATTGACCCGCGTGGGCTGACATTAGTGTCGTTCGGAGGGGCGGGCGGCCTGCATGTCTGCGCCCTGGCTGAATCACTGGGCATGCAACAGGCGATGGTGCCGATTCATGCCGGCGTGTTGTCAGCGCTGGGTATGTTAGTAGCGCCGCGTTCGCGCCAACTGTCACGGACCCGCATTGCACGCCTTGTGAGTATGCCCCATGAGCAGATTGAAGCGGTGTATTCTGAATTGGAAGTCCAGGGCCGGCAAGAACTCATTGCCGAAGGGGTGGCGAGCGCGGAAATTGAGGTGCGACGCAGCCTGGATTTGCGTTACGAGGGGCAATCTTATTATCTGAATTTACCCTGGGACGACATACGGTCGTGCGAGGCGGCATTTCACCGCCTGCATGCCGAGCGCTATGGGCATGAGCTGGATCTGCCGGTGGAGCTGGTCAATTTACGGGTTGGTTTGGCATCCTGCCCCACGTCATTGGTATTGGCATCACAATCGGCCGGAATATCCAGCTCACCTTATGATCAGGTCTCGCTTTATGGGCTAGAACAGCCCGCTGCTGTCTATGCACGTGACGGATTGGTGGCCGGCCAACAGTTAACCGGGCCGGCATTGTTCACAGAGACGATCTCAACGACCTACCTGGCACCAGACTGGTGCTGTGAAGTAGATCCGGCTGGCAACCTGCTACTCAGTTATCAGGCTGAATGAAGCTGTGCCACGTGCCTTTCATTTTGAGGACATCAAGACTTGAAAAAACCCGCACCAGGCGGGTTTTTCGAGTCGAGAGAGAAAGCGGCTTATTTGATCTTGGCTTCCTTGTAGATCACGTGTTTGCGGACCACGGGATCGTATTTTTTAACTTCCATTTTGTCCGGCATGGTGCGCTTGTTCTTGGTCGTGGTGTAGTAATGGCCAGTGTTGGCGCTGGAGACGAGTTTGATTTTATCACGCATGGTTTTGCTCCTTTAGACCTTTTCACCGCGGCTACGCATGTCCGCCAGAACGGTTTCGATGCCTTTCTTGTCGATGATGCGCATGCCCTTGCTGCTGACACGCAGACGTACCCAGCGCTGTTCAGACTCGACCCAGAAGCGGTGGGTGTGCAGGTTGGGCAAAAAACGCCGCCGGGTTTTATTGTGAGCGTGAGACACATTGTTTCCGCTCATCGGGCGCTTACCGGTTACTTGACATACTCTCGACATAATTAACTCTCCAAAAACATTTTTCGGCCCGCAGGCGAAAGAGCGCGAATTTTACGCACATCAGAACCAAGTTACAAGGGGGGGTGGGGCCTGGTAACGAGGGACAGAGCCTGGGCGGATTCCTTACAGCCAACCCCGTTCGGCAAATGCCACGCTTTCGCCGTCACCAATCACGATATGATCCAGCACCTTGACGTCCACCAGTTCCAGGGCGGCCTGCAGGCGACGAGTGAGTTGGCGATCGGCCTCACTGGGTTCAGCCACGCCCGAGGGGTGATTATGGGCCAGGATCACCGCCGCCGCATTATGTGCCAGGGCACGTCGAACCACTTCACGCGGATGAACCGAAGCCCCGTTAATGGTACCGCGGAACAGTTCCTCAAACACGATGACCCGGTGCCGGGTATCCAGAAACAGGCAAGCGAACACCTCGTGTGGGTAGTCACGCAATCGGGCGCTCAGGTAGCGCCGGGTTGCGGCCGGGTCGCTGAGGGTCTCGCCGCGTTGCAGGGTTTCGGCCAGATGGCGACGTGCCAGCTCCAAAACCGCTTGTAACTGGCTGAACTTGGCGACCCCAAGTCCGGAAAAGGCGCAGAAATGCGCTTGATTGGCGGTGAGTAATCCTCGAAGTCCCTCAAAGTGTTGCAGGGTGTCGCGCGCCAGGTCGACCGCAGTTTTACCAGGTATGCCGGTTCGCAGAAAAATGGCCAGTAGTTCAGCGTCAGACAGGGCGCTGGCGCCACGGGTTAAGAGTTTTTCGCGTGGCCGCTCCGCTTTCGGCCAGTCGGTGATTGCCATGATGACCTCCGTGTCATGTTTGTAATCCCAGGTTAGTAGACGATACCTGAGATGCGACTGGGTACACAATATTTATGACTATTTCAGGGCCTAGTCGCTAATGTGTCCACGGGGTCAGCAGCAAAGTTTGCTACACTCGGCCTATATGGAAAGACTGTTTAATAAGCGAATCCTGTTGGGAGTAACGGGCAGCATTGCGGCCTACAAGGCAGCTGAAGTGGTACGCCGTTTACGTGACGCGGGCGCTGATGTACGGGTGGTGATGACCCGTGGTGCGACCGAATTTGTCACGCCGATGACTTTCCAGGCCCTCTCCGGGCATCCGGTAAACCAGGAATTACTGGATACCGAGGCGGAGGCCGGCATGGGGCATATTGAGTTGGCCCGTTGGGCCGATACCATACTGGTCGCTCCCGCCAGCGCGGATTTTCTCGCCCGCTTGGCACAGGGACGGGCCGATGACCTGTTGAGCGCTATTTGTCTCGCCAGCGATGTACCCCTGGCCATGGCGCCCGCGATGAACGGTCAGATGTGGCAGAATGCGGCGACCCAGCAGAATGTACGGACTTTGGTCGCGCGCGGTGTACTAATGTTGGGGCCCGACGCGGGTGAGCAGGCCTGCGGAGAAACCGGGGTGGGACGCCTGCAGGCACCCGAAATCCTTCTGGCCGGGTTGGCAGAACTGTTTCAAAGTGGAGTGTTGAGCGGCAAGACGGTCATGGTGACAGCCGGGCCGACTCGTGAAGCGATTGATGCCGTCCGTTATCTCAGCAACCATAGTTCAGGCAAGATGGGTTTCAGTGTGGCACAAGCGGCAGTGGAAGCAGGGGCCCGGGTCATTCTGGTAAGCGGACCGGTAGCCATGACACCGCCGGACCATCTGCAATGTCTAAGCGTCGTCAGTGCCCAAGAGATGATTGACACGGTATTAACCCATATCCATGGGGTGGATATTTTTATCGCCACCGCAGCCGTAGCCGATTACCGGCCTGTAAAGGCTGCGACAGGCAAGACAAAGAAAAAGGCCGAGCGAATTCAGTTGGAGCTGGAGCCAACTCCCGATATTCTTGCCGAGATCAAGGCGCGCTTCCCGCGATTATTTTGTGTCGGTTTTGCCGCAGAGACCGAGGCACTCGATGAGTACGCTCAGGATAAACTGCTACGCAAAGGGGTGGAGATGATCGCGGCCAATTGGGTAGGACCGGCAGCAACTGAAACCGGGGGGGCATTTGGCAGTGATAGCAATGCGCTGCGTTTGTTCTGGAAGGATGGCAGTGCAGAATTGCCCGTCGCTTCAAAGCAAAAACTCGCCAGGCAGCTTATTCTGCAGATTGCCCAATTGGAGGAAATGTGGAGTCAGCGTTCCCTCGACGATGACAAGGTTGTCACCTTACCCGATAGTGGCAGGCGCCCGGGCCGTTAGGCGACACTCTTTTTGATTTTTGCTGAGTCGTTTTGTCATCCTTTGCTTAATCTGGTTATGATGCATATTTAGTATAATTTTAAAGTGAGAAACAGCCTTAATGAGTCGTATTAGTCTGAAAATTCTTGATCCCCGTATTGGTCAGGACCTCCCCCTCCCCGAATACGCAACGGCGGGTTCCGCCGGTATGGACTTGCGCGCCTGCCTTGATGAGGCACTGGAAATCCAGCCGGGCGAAGCCCACCTGATTCCGACCGGCCTGGCGATTCATATCGGGGATCCAAACCTTGCCGCAGTAATCCTGCCACGCTCCGGGCTCGGTCATAAACACGGTATTGTATTGGGTAATCTGGTCGGTCTGATTGATTCAGATTACCAGGGGCAGTTATTTGTCTCTTGCTGGAATCGGGGAAATGAATCTTTTAACATCGAAGTGGGTGAGCGAATTGCGCAACTGGTATTTGTACCGGTGGTACAGGCGCAATTTGATATCGTGACGGATTTCGATACCAGTAACCGGGCCGAGGGCGGTTTCGGTCATACCGGGCGAGCCTGAAAAATTATAACAAGCGATTAGGGAGATTGACGTGGCGAGAGGTAGCTTACGAGCCCGCAAGCGGCGTAGCAGCAAGAAAAAAGGTGAAGGTCTGAGTCTAAAGGCCACGAGTCTTATCTCGATCGGGGTCTTTATCATAATTCTTGCCGTCGCAATTTTCTGGGCCCAGTTGATGCCAC